>CAYUYN010000150.1:0-2857 GCA_964449185.1 uncultured Anaerolineales bacterium
GCACCGGCCACGGCCTCGGCGCGCTGCCAGCCCGCCCCACCCCGGGCGGCGCCGCCTCGTTTTCGCCTGAAAAGTAGTACGTTCGGTGCCGACGGTGGCCTTGGACGACCCCAAGTACAACTTGCAGACCATATCGCGTGGTCCGACTTGGATCAACGTCTACTAATTTTGGCTGTGTCTATCGAGCTGGCCCTGGCCGCCACGCAAGCGGCCGAACTTGGCGGTTGACTTTGTAGGAATTGCCTTTACACTCTTGGTAACACGATTTACTAACACGGATTATCATGGTCAAACGGGCAACAGCCAGAGAAGTCGCCGAGCGGGCCGGGGTGTCGCGCACCACCGTGTCATTTGTGCTTAACGACGTGCCCGGCATCCGCATCAGCGACGAAACCCGCCAGATCGTGCTCCAGGCGGCGCGCGAACTGGACTACCACCCCGACGCCACCGCACGGCGCATGGTCTCCGGCCGCACCCGCGTCCTCGGCTTTGTGCTGCGCCAAGACCTGGACCAGGCCTTTGCCGACCTCTTTGTGCCGGCCGTCCTCCACGGCGTCAGCGCCGCCGCTTCCGAGCAGGATTACAAGGTCCTGTTTCAGCCCATCCCCCCCGATGACACCACCGGCGGCTACACCCGCCTGGTGCGCGAGCGCCATGTCGACGGCATCCTGTTGTCGGGCCCGCGTTTCGACGACCAAGATTTGCTGCGGGTCCACATGCAGGGTGCGCCGGTGGTCATCATCGGCCAACTGCCCCAGACCGACCTGCCCTTCGTCGACGTCAACAACCTGGGCGGCGCGCAGCTAGCCACCGAGCACCTGCTCGGTCTGGGCCATCGCCGCATCGGCCTGATCACCAATGCCGAGACCATTTACACCGCCAGCGCCGACCGCCTGGCCGGCTATCGCCAGGCCCTGGCCGGCGCCGGACTGCCCTATGAGCCCGAGCTGGTGCGCTTTGGCAACTTCACGCCCCACAGCGGCGCCGACGCCATGGATGCCCTGCTCGACCTCAGCCAGCCGCCATCGGCGGTCTTCGTGGCCTCGGACACGGTGGCGCTGGGTGCCCTGCAAACCCTGCGGCGGCGCGGGCGGCGCGTGCCCGACGACCTGGCCATGGTAGGCTTTGACGACATTCCGCTGTCCGAGTTCATTGACCCGCCGCTGACCACCGTCCGGTTGCCGGCCTATGGCCTGGGCTGGGGCGCGGCCGAGATGCTGACGCGACTGATCGCCGGCGAAGAGATACACAACCGACACCTGCTGCTGGAGACCAAGCTCGTGGTCCGCGAGTCTTGCGGCGCCACGCGCCAGCCGGCCGCCGCTTGAGCACGCTGACACCCGAAAGGGGGTGAGGCCCACCACACACGCCTACTTTTCGCTTCACTACTGCGCCGAAGTAACCAAGTTGACCCGTTGTATTGGAGGAGCAAGAACACATGAACAAGCGCATTTGGTCCTTTACCGCCCTGCTCGCTATTGTCGCGCTGCTGGCCACGGCCTGCGGCGGACCAGCGGCCACGGCCACCACGGCCCCCACCCAGGCGCCCGCGGCCACCGACCTGCCCGCCCCCACGGATGTGCCGGCCACTGACGCCCCGGCCGCCACCGAGGCGCCCGCAACCACGGAAGCACCCGCCGCCGGCGACATCGACTGCAAGGGCGCCGCGGCCGGCGATACGATCAGCATGCTGTACCAGTGGTCGGGCACCGAACAAGACAGCCTGAACCAGATTCTGCAGCCGCTGGTCGATGCCTGCGGCCTCGTCATCGAACCGGAGTCGACCCGCGACCAGGCTCTGCTCGACACTCGTGTCCAGGGCGGCAACCCGCCGGACATCGCCTTCTGGAACGTCACGCAGCTCACGCAGTACCAGGATGACCTGGTGGCCCTGGATGAGCTGGGCGCCGACGCGGCCAGCTACGAAGACTTCTTCACCGCGCCCGGCGTGATCGCGGACCGCTGGCTGGGCCTGCCCGTCAAGGCCGACGTGAAGACCATCATCTGGTACAGCCCGGCCACCTTCGACGCCTTTGGCTACGCAGTGCCCACCACCTGGGAAGAGCTCGACGCCCTGGTGGAGACGATGGTGGCCGATGGCAACGTGCCGTGGGACCTGGGCATGGAGGCGGGCGACGCCACCGGCTGGACCGGCTCGGACTTCATCCAGGACATCCTGCTCGTCCAGCAGGGCCCGGACTACGTCAACGGCCTCATCGACGGCTCGATCGCCTACAATGATGCGGGCGTGGCGCAGGCCTACGAAACCTACGGCAAGTGGGCCACCGACGACGCTTACACGGTCGGCGGCGCGCAGGGCACCCTGTCCACCCCGTTTCTGGAAGCCATCTACTCGCCCTTCGGCGATCCGCCCAAGGCGATGATGGTCAAGCAGTCCGGCTTCGCCGGCGCTGAGATCGCCAAGCAGTTCCCGGAGCTGGAGCAGGGCACCGACTACGACTTCTTTGTGGTCCCCGGCGCCCAGGGTCTCCAGGGCGGCGCGGACTGGATGATGGCCTTTAGCGACTCGGCCGCCGTCCAGGCGCTGGTCACCTACCTCTCGTCCGAGGCGGGCGGCGCGGCCTGGGCCGAGGCCAACTTCGGCCTTTCGCCCAACAAGGGCGCGGCCGGTCACTACAGCGACCCGGCGCTCGTGAAGCTGGGTGAGGCGCTGTCGACCACCACCGGTTTCACCCCCGACATGGGCGACACCATCCCCGGCGGCTTTGGCGCGGCCGAGTGGAACGCCATCGTCACGTACGTCAACGGCGGTGACCTGCAGGCCGGGCTCGACGCGGCCGCGCAGGTACAGGCCGAAGCTCTCGCGGAGTAAGCAACTCGCACGAAGATACCGGGT
>CAYUYN010000150.1:2957-9118 GCA_964449185.1 uncultured Anaerolineales bacterium
GCAGGTACAGGCCGAAGCTCTCGCGGAGTAAGCAACTCGCACGAAGATACCGGGTGTCTCGCCGCCGGCCCGGCCGGCGCGAGACACCCGGTGTCGCAACCGGGTTCTGACGTTCGCGCAAGGAGGAGCAGGCAATGTCGGCCGATACCAGACCCGTCCCCACCAAAGCCACGCCCCGCGGCAAGCCCGCCAGTTCAGCCGCCCCCGTCCCCAACATCATGCGCCAGGGCACCTGGACCCCCTGGCTCTACCTGGCCCCGGCCCTGCTCATCATGACGGCCTTCATCGTCTATCCCGGGGTCAGCACGGCCTTACTCAGCCTGCGCGACGCCACCGGCGATAACTGGGCCACCCAGGCCTGCCGGGCCGGCGAGCCCTGCTGGGGCATCTTTGAAAACTTCCGCTACGCCCTGACATCCGACGTCATGCGCCAGGCCTTTGTCAATAATCTGATCTGGATCGTCGTCATGGTCAGCGGCACCGTGCTGCTGGGCCTGCTGATCGCCACCCTGGCCGACCGGGTGCGCTACGAACCCCTGGCCAAGGCCATCATCTTTGTGCCCATGGCCATTTCCTTCGTCGGGGCCGGCGTGATCTGGCGCTTTGTGTACGACTATCGGCCGGGTGAGCAGCAGGTGGGCCTGCTGAATGGCCTCATTACCGCGCTCGGGTTTCAACCGCAGGCCTGGCTGACCATCCCCAATCTCAATACCCTGGCCCTCATCGTCGTCGGCACCTGGATGTGGACCGGCTTCTGCATGACCATCCTGGCGGCGGCGCTCAAGGGCGTGCCGGATGAGGTGATCGAGGCGGCCCGGGTGGACGGCGCCAACGAATGGCTCATCTTCTGGGGCATCATGGTCCCGCTGATCCTGCCGACCATCACCGTGGTGATTACCACCATGGTCATCAACGTGCTCAAGATCTTCGACATCGTCTACGTGATGACGGGCGGCAACTACGGCACCGAAGTCATCGCCAACCGCATGTACACCGAGCAGTACCAGGCCTACAACACCGGCCGCGCGGCGGCCATTGCGGTCGTGCTCATCGTCGTGATCATCCCGGCCATGATCCTTAACATCCGGCGCTTCCGCGAACAGGAGGCCATGCGATGATGAGCACCGGCCGCTTCACCCGCTGGCTAAAGAGCCTGCCTCTGCACCTGCTCCTCCTGGGTCTCTGCGCCATTTGGATTTTGCCCGCGCTGGGCCTGCTGGTCACCTCGCTGCGGCCGCCGCAGGCGGTGAGCAGCAGCGGCTGGTGGACCGTCTGGGCGCCGCCCGAGGGCGCGGCGGAATATCAGACGTTTTGCGCCGACTGCCACGGCGACAATGGCCAGGCCATCGCGAGCGTCAATCTTTCCGACCCCGAGGTCATTGGCCAGTTCCGGCGCTCGATCAACCTCACCGCCGTGCTCCGGCAGGAAATCAACGGCCAGCCCCACCTGGGCGACAAACCCCTGCCCGATGCGCAGCAGGCAGCCAACCTGCTGATCTATTTGCGCGGCCTGTCGGGCGCCGAACCGGTGGCGCGCTTCACCACCGACAACTACATCGACGCGCTGACCGGCTATCGCGGCACCACCAGCTACCGCGCCGACTGCGCCGCCGGCACCCAGCCGGTGGACATCACCTGCACCGTGCGCGACCTGGCCAACCCGCGCGGCATGGGCCGCGCCTTCCTGAACAGCCTGGCCGTCACCATTCCCTCCACCCTGCTCCCGATCTTGTTCGCGGCCTTTGCCGCCTACGCCTTCGCGTGGATGGACTTCCGCGGGCGCCAGTGGCTGTTTGCGCTGCTGGTCGGCCTCCAGATCGTGCCGCTGCAGATGACCCTGATCCCGATCTCGCGCATCTACACGCAGCTGGGCTTGGGCGGCACCTTCCTGGGCATCTGGCTGTTCCACACCGGCTTTGGCCTGCCCTACGCCATCTACCTGATGCGCAACTTCCTGGGCTCCCTGCCGCGCGAGCTGTTTGAGTCGGCCTATCTCGATGGCGCCTCTCACTGGACGGCCTTTTACCGGTTGGCCCTGCCGCTGTCGATACCGGCCATCGCCTCCCTGGGCATCTTCCAATTCCTGTGGATATGGAATGACCTGCTGGTGGCGCTGGTGTTCCTGGGCGGCAAGACGCCCGTGCTCACCTATCAGATCAGCAACATGGTCACCTCGCTGGGCAGCGGGTGGCACGTCCTGACAGCGGCGGCCTTCATCTCCATGGTGCTGCCGATGATCATCTTCTTCAGCCTGCAGCGCTACTTCGTGCGCGGGCTTTTGGCGGGTTCGGTCAAGGGTTGATGTCAGATAATCCACTGTGGTATCAAGACGCTATCTTCTATCAGGTGTACGTTCGGGCGTTTAAGGATGGGAACGGCGACGGCCACGGCGACCTGCCGGGCCTGATTGAGAAGCTGGACTACTTGCAGTCGCTGGGCGTGGACTGCCTGTGGCTGTCGCCGTTCTATCCGTCGCCCCTGCTCGACGGCGGGTACGACATCTCCGATTTCTACGACGTGGCCAGGCAGTACGGCACGCTGGACGATGTGCAGCGGCTGCTGCGCGAGGCGCACGCGCGCGGGCTGCGGGTGATCACCGACCTGGTGCTCAACCACACCTCCAGCCACCACCCCTGGTTCCAGTCCGCGCGCGCCGACCGCAATTCCCCTTACCGCGACTACTACGTCTGGAGCGACACCGACCAGAAGTACCAGGGCACGCGCATCATCTTTCTGGACACCGAAGTCTCCAACTGGACCTGGGATGAGCAGGCCGGCCAGTATTACTGGCACCGCTTCTACGCGCACCAGCCCGACCTGAACTACGACAACCCGGCCGTGCGCGCCGAGATGCTCAAGGTCCTCGCGTTCTGGCTCGACCAGGGGCTGGACGGCTTCCGGGCCGATGCCGTGCCGTACCTGATCGAGCGCGAGGGCACCAACTGCGAGAACCTGGACGAGACCCACGTCTATCTCAAGGAGGTCCGGGCCTTTATCGAGCAGCACTACCCCGGGCGCATCCTGCTGGCCGAGGCCAACCAATGGCCGCACGACCTGCGGCCCTACTTTGGCGACGGCGACGAGTTCCACATGGCCTTCCACTTCCCGGTTATGCCGCGCATCTTCATGGCCCTGGCGCGCAAAGACCCGGAGGCCATCATCGACATCCTCAAGGCCACGCCGCCCATCCCGCCGGGAACGCAGTGGTGCACCTTCCTGCGCAACCACGACGAGCTGACCCTGGAGATGGTCACCGAGGCCGAGCGCCAGTGGATGTGGGAGACCTACGCGCCCGAGCCGCGCATGCGGCAGAACCTGGGCATCCGGCGGCGGCTGGCCCCCCTGCTGGACGGCGACCGGCGGCGCATCGAGCTGGCCCATGCGCTGCTGTTCGCCCTGCCGGGCGCGCCGATCTTCTACTACGGCGACGAGATCGGCATGGGCGACAACATCTGGCTGGAAGATCGCGACGGGGTGCGCACGCCCATGCAGTGGGAGGCCGGCCCCACCGCCGGGTTCTCCAACGGCGCGCCAGAACAGCTCTACCTGCCCGTCATCAACGAGGGCCCGTTCAGCAACGAGCAGGTGAATGTGGCCGCCCAACTAGCCGACCCGGCCTCCCTATGGCACGCGCTGCGCCGGCTGGCCGGCGTGCGCAAGGTCCACCTGGCCTTTAGCCGCGGGGGCATCCAGTTCTTGCCGCGCTACAACCCGGCGGTGTTTGGCCTGGCGCGCCGCGCGGGTGATGAGCTGATCATCGCCCTGCACAACCTGGCCGGGACCCCTGAGAGCGTGGCGGTGGACCTGACCCAACTGCCGTCCCTGGAGCCGCGTTGGCACGTCCAGCCCGCCCGCACCCTGCTGGCCCCGGGCGCGGCCGCGTCTGACCCGCTTAGGCTGCCCAACACTCTGGAACTGCCGCCCTATGGCTACGCCTGGCTGCTTGTGAGTCCGCCGCCAGCCGAAGGGCCGTGAACGCGCGCCGGGTGACTGCATCAGGATCCACGACTACCACCTGCTGCCGTCCCGGCTGCGCCGGCGCCTGCCCGAAGCCACCCTCGGCTTCTTCCTGCACATCCCCTTCCCCTGCTATAGGTTTTGCGCCCTGGCCTTGAGCGCCGACAGCCGCTGCCGCAGTTGCTCCAGCGTGTCCAGGGTTTGATCCACGCGCTCGCGCTCAGCGCGCACGAAGCGAGTGTAGGGCAGGACGCCCTCCTTGACGCGGCCGAGGGCGGTTTCGGCCTCGGTGGTGAACTGGGCCGTGAGGGCGCTCACCAGCCGGCTGCGCAAGCTCTCCATTTTCTGGCGAAAGCGGTCCTTGGCCTGCTGGCGTTTGTAGGGGATGACAAAGAGGCCAATTACTGCCAGCGTGCCGGCCGCCAGCAGGCCGGTGATGTCGATGGCGGTCGAGGCCACGGCCGAAATGACCAGGGCGCCAAGGCCCACGGCGCCGGCCTCGATCAGGGCGACCGAGGCCACGGTGCTTTCGACGCTGGCGGCCAGCGCACGGGCTTCCTCGTCGCGGTTGTAGGTTTCCACGATGGTCTGGGCCGTACGCCCGACCGAGCCAATCAGCGCATGGCGGCGGGCATCCAGCGGACCCACGCCAGCGCCGACAAGGTGCTCGGTGTAGCGCGCCTGGCGCCGCTGGAGGTAGGCCGTGATCTGCTGCCACTGGTGCAGGTCTTTCTGCACCAGCCAGTCGATCAGGCGGTGGACGTGGTCCTCCACCTGGCGCGGCACGTCGGCCAGCACCTCCTGCTCGAACTGCCGTCGCACTTGGTCGCCGCGCGCCAGGTGGAGGATGTTGCTCAGCCGCATGACCCGGTCGAAGAAATCCATCCCACGTTCCTGCAGCCGGATGAGGATGTTCTCGACCTCGGCCAGGCGCGGCGCCAGCTCGCTGCGCAGGTCCTGGTCGTAGGCCGCCATTACACTTTCGAGGGCGCTGACGGTCTCGGTATCGTCGGTGAGTGCCTCGGCCTGGGCCTGGGCCTCGGCGTGCAGGGTACCGACCAGGTGGTCGGCCACGCCCAGCGGGCTGGTGAGCTTGAGCCGCAGCCGCGCCTGATCGTCCAACGTGTTGTAGACGTATTCCTCCAGCGCGTGCAGACGGCTGGCCTCCCACAAGCGCTGGCCCTCAGCGGGGTCGGTGGCGGCGCGCGATTGCTGCGCCAGCCGGGCCGAAACCGGGAAGAACTCGGGCGTCAGCCCCAACACGCTGGCCGCGTGCTGGAGCACAAAGGTGCGCACCTCTTGCAGGGCCGCGTCGTTCTCGAGGATGTCGGCCTTGTTGAGCACCATCACCACCTTCTTGCCCCAGCCGCGAATGCGCTGGAGGAACTGCCGCTCGCTCTCGGTGAGCGGCCGGTCCGCGGAGGTGACAAACAGCACCAGGTCGCTGCGCGGCACGAATTCGTCGGTCAGGCGCTCGTGCTCGCGGATGACGGCATTGGTGCCGGGGGTGTCCACGATGTTGAGCTGCCGCAGCAGGGGCAGCGGATGGGTGTAGACGGTGAAGTTCTCATCCACCACGCGCTCGGAGACCTGTTCGCCCCACTTGACCAGGGTGACGCGCGAGGTGGTGGGCGTGACGCCCTCGGCCAGGACTTTGGCGCCCAGCAAAGCGTTCATCAGCGCCGACTTGCCCGCGTTGAACTCCCCGACCACGACCAGCAGGAAAAGCTCGTCCAGTTGGAGGATGGCCTGCTGGAGGGTGGCGAGGGCAGCGCGCGGCGCGTCGAGCTTGGCCAGGGACAGGCGGAGGTCGGCCAGGGCTTCTTTTTCTTCGCGGAGGAATTGGGCTTGGGCTTCGGTGAGGAGTGAATTGAGCATGGCCGTGCCTTTCCGGGTGCGTTGTGCTCAACGCCGCTAAGCGGAGCTTATTCTACGTGTAAATCATATCAAGTTACAGGACTGCTCTGCCAACCCCAGACCCCAAGGGTTTCCAAAACCCTTGGGGTCTCGTTGTAGCCCCATCCGCTAAATCCGCTTCACAATCCGCTGGAAACCGCCGCTTGGCTAGGCCGTTCCCAACACCACGCGCACTTGATGGGGGGCGCCGTCATCCACCAACGGCACGGCGCCAGCGGCCTGGTACACGCCGTCCAGCTCCACACGGGCGACACCGCGGTTGACGCCGTGCGGGTTCTCGACCGTGA
>CAYUYN010000151.1:0-9070 GCA_964449185.1 uncultured Anaerolineales bacterium
GGCGTGGGTGTGCCGGCCGGCACACCCACGCCCGCCACGCCCTTCTGCGCCCAGGCGCTCAGGTCGCGTTTAGAAGGCCCCCTGCCGCAGAGCACAAAGTCGCCGGCAGCCGGCACGACGCCGGTCCCGGCCATGGTGACCCAGCGCACGACGCGGTCGCGATGCGGCCCCTTAGGGCCCGGGATGCCCGACGGGAACGCCAGGCGGACGAGTTCGGAGAGGGAGACTTGAGTCGTTGAGGCAGCCACAGGCTCTCAGAATAGCGGCGAACGATGGGGTTCACCGCATGGCGGCTATAGTAGCAGATTCAGATAATTTAGCCAAACCAAGTACACGCCGCTACTGCTCGGCGATTGAAATCCGGAGGACCCGGTCTTCCACCGTAAGGGTCTGGGCCACGTCCTGGCCCTCAGTCACAGCGCCAAAGACGCCAAAGCGGCCGTCCATGGTGGGCGCATCGGTAAGCAGGACGTAGAACTGGCTGCCGCTGCTGGCGCGGCGGTCGTCGCGATACCAGAAGCCAACGCTGCCCGCGACGTTGGGGCGCGTGGTTTCGGCCGGCAGGGTGTAGCCGATATCGCTGCGGGAAAAGCCGCTGGGCGACCCGGTGAGCAGGAACTCGGCCGGCTGCACAAACACGATTGGGAACTCATCCCAGTAGCCTAGATTCGCCAGCACCACAAAGTTGTTGACGGCTGCGGGCGCGTCCTGGGCGTAGAGCTCGACCACGATGTCGCCCTGCGAGGTCTCGAGGGTGGCCACGTAGGTCTTGGCCGGGTCGATGACCATGGCCGGTTGGCCGGTGTACAGGTTCTCGCGCTCGGTCGGGGGAATTTCCGCCAACGGGCGGCCTGCGGCCGGCTCTGGCACCACCGGGATGGGCGTGGCGGTGGGCGGCGGCAACTGGCTGAGGGCGGCTTCTTCGATCACCACGGTCAGCAGGATGTCGCCCGGGAAGGAGGGGTTGGTGTTTGGGTCGCGGCGTGTCAGCGCCTGGGCCGTTTCCAGGCCGCTGAGCACCTTGCCAAAGATGGTGTGCTTGCCGGTCAGGTGCGGGGTGGGGACGAAGGTGATAAAGAATTGGCTGCCGTTGGTGCCGGGGCCGGAATTGGCCATAGCCAGCACGCCCGGCGCGTCAAAGGTCAGGTCGGGATGGAACTCATCTTCAAACTGGTAGCCCGGGTCGCCGCTGCCGCTGGCGGTGGGGTCGCCGCCCTGGGCCATAAAGTTATCCAGCACGCGATGGAAGGTGGTGTTGTCGTAATAGCCTTCGCGCGCCAGGAAGACGAAGTTGTTGACGGTGATGGGCGCCTTGTCGGCCAGCAGCTCGACCACGATATCGCCTTTCGCGGTTTTGAGCGTCGCCACGTAAATCTTGCTGGGGTCGATCGTCATGGGCGGCGTGGCGCTGTAAGCATCGTCTGGCCCGGTGAGGCCGCTGGTGGGCGCGGCCGTCGCGTTCGGGTCGAGAGTAGGCAAGATCAGCGCGGTGGGTAGACCGCCCGTATCCCCGCCCAGCCCCGTCTGATTATTCGTCGGGGTGGCGGCCGGCGCGCACGCGGCCAGCAGCAGGGCCAACACCAGCACGTATACCAGTCGTTTCGCGTGAGTCGACAAGGGGGAGTTCTCCTCGCTGTGTGCAGCAACAGGTCATTGGCCATAGAGCATAGCCCAATGACCTGTTTCTAATGGTCGTCGCGGTGCGGCCAGGTCCGCGGGGCCGGCAGGGTAAACCCCCGGCGCAGACCGGCCGGCGCCCATTATACCGCGCCACCTTCCTTTACCTCTTGCGCCGTCCGCCCGCGGGTCTATAATTTCACGTATTGGTTTTCTACCGCGACCCCTATCATCAGGAGCTTCTCACGCATGGTCAAGTACAAAGTCCTCACCGACGAACAAGTGCAAAGCTTTCTCGACAATGGCTATTTGGTCGTGAAAGACTGCCTGGACCCCGAGTTTGCCAACCGCTGGATCGACGAGGGTTACGCCCGGCTGGGATACGACAAGAACGATCCCAGCACCTGGACCAAAGACATCATCTGGATGGATCACAAGCACGAGCTGCCGATCAAGGGCGTGTCGCCCAAGGCCTGGGGAGCCCTGCTGGATGTGAGCGGCGGCGAGGACCGCCTGCAGGACCAAGTCCTCTATCTGCCGGACAGCGGCCACTTCACCTACGTCAATTCCTTCAACTGGTCCGACGCCTTCATCGTCAACTTCCACCGCGGCGCCGACCAGCCTTGGCAGCCGCCCTCCGCCCAGTCCAAGGGTTGGCACAAGGACGGCAGCTACTTCCGCCACTTTATCGACAGCGCGGAGCAAGCCCTGCTCACCATCGTCTGCTGGTCCGACATGCGCCATCAGGGCGGCGCCACGCTGATTGCGCCGGACTCGGTGCGCGTCGTGGCCAAGTATCTTTACGAGCGCCCCGAGGGCATCCCGGCCAAGCAGCTCGACTTCCCGTCCCTCATTAGCCAGTGCACACGCTTCGAGGAGGTCACGGGCGAGGCCGGCGACTTCATCATCCTGCATCCCTTCATGCTGCACGCCTCTTCCAACAACGTCCTGCGCGTGCCGCGCTGGATGACCAACCCGCCCATCCTGCTCAAGGAGCCGATGAACCTCAACCGCGAGAACCCCGAAGACTTCTCGCTGCTGGAGCGCGCCACTCTGCACTACCTGGGCCTCGAGCGCTACGACTTCAAGCCTGTGAGCCCGCGCGAAACCACCCTGTCGCCGACCCCGGTCGCCGCCCGGGCCTGAGCCTTCCCAACCCAGGTCATCAGCCGCGCCATGTCGGGTGAAGTCACTTTGCGCGAGGTCGCCGACGCTGACCTGCCCATCTTCTACGAGCAGCAGCTCGACCCGACCGCCATCCATATGGCCGCCTTCACCCACAAGGACCCCACCGACCGGGCGGCCTTCAACGCGCACTGGGCCAAGATCCGCGCGGATGCCTCCGTCACTCTGCGCACCATCCTGGCCGGCGGGCGCGTGGCCGGCAGCATCGCCAGCTACGGTCCCGAGGGCGAGCCCGAGGTGACCTACTGGATTGGCAAGGAGTTCTGGGGCAAGGGCCTCGCGACGGAGGCGCTGTCACAGTTTTTGCAAGTGCAAACGGCGCGGCCCATCCATGGCCGCGCCGCCAAGGACAAGGCGGCGTCGATCCGCGTAATGCAGAAATGCGGCTTCAGCGTGATAGGCTCGGAGAAGGGCTTTGCCAATGCCCGCGGCGAAGAGATTGAAGAGGTGGCGCTGATACTGCGCGCCGCGTAGGACAAACACCGATACCGGCCAGAATGCGCAGGGTGGACTGTGGAAAACACAAGGCACCCTGCGCATTGACATCAAGGAGACCGCTATGACCACGCCTGCTACCGCGAAGTTTCAGGTCAAGAATTGGGACGAGAAGCCCTACCACGAGGGCGAGGGCAAGGCGAAGCTGACCCGCGCCAGCGTCAAGAAGACCTTCACCGGCGACTTTGAAGGCGAAAGCACGGTGGAGTATGTGATGGCCTACCCGGGCGATGGGTCGGCCAGTTTTGTCGGCATCGAGCACCTGATTGGCAAACTGGGCGGCCGCACCGGCAGCTTTGTGCTCCAGCATACCGGCACCGACGACGGGCAGACCGCCACCGGCACCTGGCAGGTGGTGCCGGGCTCTGGCACCGGTGAGCTGAAAGGGCTCAGTGGGAAAGGCCAAATGTCCATCCCGCGCGACCAGCCGGGGTATGATTTTGCGTTGGATTATGCGCTGGGTCAGTAGGCCGAACACCAGGCAGATTTCGCTGGCCGGTGCACAGGGCCGCCACTTGCGCGTCCGGCCCAGACCAGGGGTGCGGGGTCAGCCTAAAACCGCCCAGCGATTTCCGCGTATAATACCTTCCACATCCCGCGCTCCGCCTGCCCGTTGCCTTCCGCTCGTAGGAACGAACTGAGGACCAGGCATGCACATCGACGGCAACGTCTCCGGTGACGTCGGCGGCGGCGACAAGACTGTCACCCAGACCGCCGGCGGCGACATCGTCGGCGGCGACAAACTCACGCACACCGGCACCGGCCACATTTTCGCCGGCTCCGGCGACGTCCTCGTCATCCAGCCCCAGCTTTCACCGGCCAGCGCCCGCGACCGCGCCAACCTGCGCGCCCTGCTCAACAAAGTCAAGACCTTCTGGATCGAGGGCGTGCTCGAGCGCTCGGTCCACGATGCCTTCCTGCTCGAGCTGGGCCTCGAGCTGCGGGCCGAGGCGGTCGACCATCCCTGGGCCAGCGTGCTCGAGCTGCCGGACGCCAGCCGTCGCGAGTTGCCGCCGGGTACCCCCGTGAGCCAGGTGTTTGAGGAGGCCAACCGGGCCCTGCTCATCCTGGGCGAGCCGGGCTCTGGCAAGACCATCACCCTGCTGGAATTGGCCCGCGACCTGATCCAGCGCGCCTCGGCGGATGTCGAGGCCCTGCAGCCCATCCCCGTCGTGTTCAATCTGTCGAGCTGGCACACACAGCGCCTCCCATTGGGTGCCTGGATGGCCGGCGAGCTCGCGTCCAAGTATCAAGTCCCCATTCGCATCGGCCAGGGTTGGCTGCAGGAGCAGCGCCTCTTGCCGCTGCTGGACGGGCTGGATGAGGTCGCCCCAGCCTGGCAGTCTGCCTGCGTCACGGAGATCAACCGCTACACGGGCAGGCAAGGCCTGCCGGGCGTCGTCATCTGCTGCCGCCTGGAAGAGTACGCGCGGCTGCCCAACCGCCTGCGCCTGAATGGCGCCATCTGCCTGAGCCCGCTCAGCCCCGAGCAGGTCAACGGCTACCTCCAGGCCGGCGGCGACGGCCTCGCCGCGCTGCGCCAGGTCATGCAGGGCGACGATGTGCTGGCAGTCCTGGCGCAAACACCCCTGTTCCTGAGCATCATGCGCCTGGCCTACCAGGATTTGCCCGCCACCGCCCTCACTGGTCTGGACTTGAACACCGTAGAAGAACGGCGGCACCATCTCTTTGGGCAGTACGTCGCCCGCATGCTAAAGAGGAAAGGCAGTGGACGCGGCCGCTATGCCGACGCTGTGCTGCTCAAGTGGGTCACCTGGCTGGCGCGGCAAATGGCGCTGCACAATCAAACCGTTTACCTGATCGAGCGCATGCAGCCGAGCTGGCTGGGCGGCCCAACCGCCCGCTGGATTTATGCGCTCGCTTCCCGCGCGGCCGGCTGGTCACTGCTGGGCGGCCTTCTGGCGGTAGCCCTGGCGATCTGGTTCCTGAGCTTCCTGAACACGGGCGACAGCGTGGCGGAAGTTATCGCTTCAATGGTGACGATAGGCCATCTACTCGGCACGTTGGATCTGGCCTGGGGCCTGGCCGGTCGCTTTGCCTTCACCGGCCTGGTCGCCGGGTTGATCTGCGGTGCGCGTTTTGCCTTGAGCACGCGCCGCGACGCCGCGGCGGCGGCCGGCCCGCCGTCCTGGTGGAGCCCCGGCCTCAACGTGCTCGGCGGCAGCGTCCTGCCGCCCCTCTTCGTGCTGATACCGCGCCTGGCCGCTTCGTTTGCCGCCGCCGGCGCCTTGTCCCTGACCCGTCTCGTTGGCCTGGCCCTGTTCGACCTGCCCGTCATATTCCTATCCGTGGTTGCGTTTCGAACCTGGGACAGCGGCGACAGCCCCATTCGAGATATCGCCCGGGTGGACTCGCTCAACTGGTCGTGGCTGCAGAGCGTGAAGGGTGCCCTGGCCGGTTTTGTCGGCGGCGGTGTCTTAGGCTCAGCCTGTGCGCTGACGTTCATTCCGGGAGAATCGACGCTGGTCTTCATCGTCACCGTGATCTTGGCCGCCATGCCGACCGGGCTGGTCGGCGCCGCCGCGGTCGGGTTGATCGCCGGCATGCGCGCGCGGGCCATCGCGGGGACACCCGAGACGAGCCAGTGGGTGGCACGCCACGCGCGCAATGCGCTAGTCGCCGGACTGACCGTCGGCCTGGGCACCGGCCTCTGCGCCACTCTGAGCGCAAGCAGCTTTGCCGCGCTGGCGCGTTACTTGGGCACGTCGGGCTGGCCCGAGCTGATTGCGGCTCTTGGGGTCGGTTTGGCCAGCGCCGTGGCCCTGGGCACCGTGGGCGCGCTGTACTATGGCGGTTTTAGCCTCATTCAGCATGTCGTCTTGCGCCTGATCCTCATTGTCCAGGGTCGCATCCCGTGGAACTTGCCGCGCATCGCCGATCAGGCCGAAGACATGGTCTTTCTGCGCCGCGTCGGCGGCGGCTACATTTTCATCCACCGGCTGGTGATGGAGTACTTCGCGAGCTTGCCAGAGCTTAAGGCCGTCGCCAACAGTCCTCATTCGCCTTAGCTCCCCTACCCCCTGCCTCCCGCCAGCCGCGCCCGCGCCGTCGACCGCCGCAGCGCCAGCATCGCCCACACGCCCACCGCCGGCCCTAGCGCCAGCACCGCAAACGCCCACTGCCAACCGACCCGGTCCACCAGCGGCGGGATCATGCGGATCGTTACCAGGGTCAGCAGAAAGCCCAGGCTCGTCTGCAGGGTGAGCGCCGTGCCGGTAAACTCGGGGTCGCACAGCTCGCTGATGCAGGCTGAGAACTGCGCCGAGTCGGCCACGACTGCAAAGCCCCACACCAGGCATAGCGCCATGATGGCGGCCGGGTGCCGGCCGAAAAGCAGGCCCGCGCTCAGCGCGCAAAGACCGCTGACCACCAGTGAAACAGTGGTCACGGTTGTGCGCCCGACGCGGTCGGCCAACCACCCCGCCAGCAGACAGCCCAAGCCCCCCACCCCGATTACCACAAAGGCCCCCAGGCTGGCCGCCGTGGCTGGCTGCCCGGTCAGCGCAAAGCTCGCCAATAGGTAGGCCGGGATCCAGACCCACATGGCGTACAGCTCCCACATGTGGCCGAGATAGCCCAGGTTCGCCAACACCAGTTCGCGCTGGCGCAAGATGTCCCCCGCGTAGCGCCAGTTGAAGCGCGACGCCGCGGCGCGGTAGGGCCCCTCGCGCACAAAGGCCGCGGCCAGCAGCCCGCCCAGCGCAGCCAGCCCGGCCGCGCCATACAGCACCGGCTCCCAGGCCCGCCTGCCTCCAAAGGCGTTGAGCAGGTGTGGCGCCGCGGTGCCCAAGGTCAGCGCCCCCACCAGCAGCCCAATGGCCAGGCCACGGTCGGCCTTGGTCCAGGTGGCCATGATCTTGATCCCCACCGGGTAGACGCCCGCCAGGAAGAGCCCGGTCAGGAAGCGCAGCAGCAGCGCCAACCCCAGCCCGCGCGCCGCCAGCGGGATGAGCGCCGTGGCCAGCGCCGCCAGCAACGCCGACACGGTGAAAAGCCATCGCGCCGGCAGGCGGTCGGCCACGTTGAGCACCGCGGAGCCCAGCGCGCCGGCCACAAAACCCAACTGCACCGACATGGTCAGCCAGGCGCGCCCAGAGTCGCTGAGGCGCCAGGCCGTGCTAAGCGCTGGGACGACCGCCGACGCCGACAGCCACACCGCCATGGCCAGCAGTTCGGCTAATGCGAGGAGGAGCAAGAGGCGCCACTTGCCGGGAATTTCCATGCGGGCTATCTTACTGCAAATTCATTGGAGAATCTGCCCTATAATCCGATGATGCCGCCGCGCAACATCGTCATGTCGGCCTTTCGCCGCCGCAGCATCGAGGCCAACCTGTTCCCGGCGGTACTGCCGGCCGTGGAACCTTGGGTGCGGTTTCGCTGGCATGGCGCCAGCGGTGATAGCTGCGACACGTACAAGGAAAAGTCTTCGCAGGCGCTCAGCATCGATGTCTTTGGCACGCTCCAGCAGTCAGCCGAGCGCGACGTGGTGCTCGACCAACTGGCCGCCGGCCTGGGCCTGCCCACTGGCGGCCCCTGGGAGCTCAAGCTGGAATGGCGCGACCCGCACAACCTGCTGAAGGAAAAGCAGCGCACCTGGGTGGACGCCGTGGCGCGCAGCCCGCGCAGCCTGATCTTTTTCGAGTGTAAATTCTGCGAAACCGATGGCGGCGGCTGCGGGCAGACCCAGCCCATCTTGGCGGGGTGGCGCAAAGGCTTCAAGCAGTGCAGTGGATGCGCAACCTCACCACCTGCGTGGCGGTCGCGCGAGCGGCCGAGCTGCAACCGGCTTTTGTCGTGGTCTATGCCGATGCGCCGGCCCTGCCGATGGCCCAGCGTGTCCGAGGGCCTGAGTGGCAGCGCCTGACCAATCTGGTCGACCCGCGCGCCATCGCGTTTCGCACCCTGTCGTTCCAGGCCCTGGTCGACCTCGCCCGCCGCGCTGCCCCAGCCGACCCAGTCTGGTCCGAACTGGCCGTTTGGGTCGAGAGAAAAATCAACAGCGTCGTGGGCATGCCGCACGTGAGCGACTCTTAGCGCTTCCTACACGGGCATGCCTCGCGGCGGTTATGGGCCACCTCGATCCGCCCAGCTTGTCCGTTACATCCGTTTCATCCGCTGACCAAGAAGGTTTGTTTTAGCTTGCCGGCCCCGCCACGGCGTTGAGGTACCCGCGGCAGACTGATGCGCCGCACCGGCACGGCTCCGGCGGCGTCTCCGGGTCGTAGGCGTAGTCGATGGTCAACTCCTCGCCCACCGCAATCGCCTGCGCCGCGCCGAGGTAGACGCGGCCAGCCACTTCTTCCATGAAGCAGTTTGGCGCGCACGAGTGGTTCAAGTAGATGGTCTCGTTGCCGCCGAACCAGCCGTCGATCACGTCGCCATTGTCCAGCCACAGGGTGTAGATGCCCGGCCGGGTGGGGTCATCCTCGCGGCGGCCGGCCTCTCCGGGGCTGATGCGCTCGCCGGTGTACTCGCGGAAGATGGCGCCGGCCGGCATGAACTCCGCAGCGAAACAGCCACGGCGGTCGATGGACGACGAACGCACTTCGAGGCGGTAGTGAGGGATGATCATTTTGCAGAAACAAAACAAGCCACCGCATGGGGTGGCTTGCTCTGGTGGTGTGCCCCTACGGGGATTCGAACCCCGGTCTGGGCCTTGAGAGGGCCCCGTCCTGGGCCTCTAGACGATAGGGACCTGTTCGGCACAACGGACGGCATTGTACCACGCCTCACTTTTGCAAGTCAAATGAGA
>CAYUYN010000152.1:0-7628 GCA_964449185.1 uncultured Anaerolineales bacterium
CGCTGGCCGAGCAGGTCGGCGAGCTGACCGCCGCGCTGGAGGCCCAGACCACGGCCACCGGGGCTCTGGCCGAAAGCCAAGCTGAGCTGGCGCCCAGGGTGGCGGCTGCCGCGGCCGACGCCGCTCAACTCCAGGAAAAACTGGCGCTGCTGAGCCTTGAAAACGGCCTGCTGCACGCGCGGTTGCAGGTGGTGGCTGAGAACCTGGGCGAGGCCCGCCGCCTGATGGCCGAAAGCGCTCCCGCGCTGCGGGGCTTTATCGAAGGCGCCACCGGCCGACTGCCGGCCGAGCTGCAGGCCGCCCTGCTGCTGCGGGTGACCATGGCCGAAGGACTGATCGAAGCCGAGCCGGCCACCGCGCTGACGGAGCTGGAGGCGGTCTGGGCGCAGATCGACCGCACGTTGGCCGAGGCCGCCGAAGAATAGGCGCGGGAAAGCCGGGAGCCCGCGGTCGATGTCCGTCGAAGCCAAACTGAGTGTGAGCGCCGAGCTCGAGCAAATGGCGGTGCTGCGGCAGTTTGTGGAAGACACCGCGACGGCCTGGCAGGCAGACCCGGACGAGCTGGCCGACGTGATCCTGGCAGTGGACGAGCTGGCCACCAACAGCACCCTGCATGGCTACCAGGGCCGGCCAGGCACGGTGCAGGTGGTGGTGCGCCGGTCTGGCGCCGCCCTGGTGGTGGTGCTGACCGACCAGGCCACTGCCTTTGACCCCACCCAGGCGCCGCCGCCGGACCTGACTCTGCCGCTGGAACTGCGCCCGATAGGCGGGGTGGGCCTGCACCTGGCGCGCAACATGGTGGACGAAATGCGTTGGCGCGCCCGGCCGCGGGGCGGCAATGAAGTGACGCTCGTCAAGCAGGCCGTGTTTGGCACGGCCGACAACTAGCGCGGGTTCCGCTCGCGTTTACGGCGGGTAGGGGCGTTCACACCTGCCCACTCGTCTGCAGCGGCCTGCCCGTCGGCCGGCCCCACCCGTCTGCAACGGCTCGCCGTTGAGCCGGTGCAGGCGTTCCGCAGTGGGGTGGTCGGGCGTGCAGCCTATTCAGGCACCGCAGGTGCGGGATTGAACGCCCTCGCAGCGGTTTGGCAAAACGTGCCGTACACTCAATGGGAACCCGCTCTAGTCCCTTGGTCCTGCCTGTATTTTGGCGGACCTTGGCATGGTACTTTGAGATGACAGACAGGCCCGGCCGAATCACCTATAGTGGGGGCCGGGTGGCGCATCAGGCCGTCAGGCCGAATGAGGGAGCGCATGGCTGACCGTTCCAAGATCCTGGTCGTAGACGACTCGCGGCATATGCGGGAGTTCTTCGTCGATACGGTGCTGCGCCCGGCGGGCTACACCGTGATGCAGGCCAACGACGGCAAGGCCGGCCTGCGCGCCGCGCTGGAGAACAAGCCCGACCTGATCATTGCCGACCTGCAGATGCCGGGCTTGACCGGGCTCGAGCTCAAGCGCGCCCTGACCGCGGCCGGCAACACCACCCCGCTGATTCTGGTGACGGCCGAAGGGTCCGAGAACATTGCTTCGCAGGCCACGCTGGCCGGCGTGGTGGGCTACCTGCCCAAGCCGGTGGACGTGGACGTGATGCTGGCCGCCATCGAGCAGGCGCTGGCCGTCCAGCGCCTGCGCCGCGACCGTGATGACGCCCTCACCGCGCTGGAGAAGCGCGTGCAACAACTGGAGACGCTCCAGGCCATCGGCCGCGCGCTGACCGCCTCGCTCGACCTCAACCAGGTGCTCACCTACGTGGTGGAGGCGGCCGTGCGCCTCACCAGCGCGGGCGGCGGGCAGCTCTTCCTGCTGGAGGAGCGCAGCCACCAACTGCTGCTGCGGGCCGCGCGCGGCTCGGACGACGCGGCGGCGCAGCCCGTGAGCCAGCCCGCGGAGGATGTCTTTGCGGCCCACGTCCTCCAGACCAATCAGCCCTTGTTTTATCCACCGGGGCCGCCCGGCAAGACGCGGGCGTTGGGCCACCCGGCTTTGTACGTGCCGCTGCGCTCGCGCGACCACCTATTGGGCGTGCTGTCGGTGGACAACCGCGCCAGCCAGCGCATGTTCACCACGGCCGACATTGGCCCCCTGACCACCCTGGCCGACTATGCCGCCATCGCCATTGCCAACGGGCGCCTCTTTGCCGAGGTGCAACTCCAATCGATGACCGACAGCCTGACGGGCATCTCCAACCGGCGGCATTTCTTTGCGCTGGCCGGGCGCGAGTTCCAGCGTGCCATTCGCTTTGGCCGGCCGCTCTCGGCCATCATGGTCGACATCGACCACTTCAAGCAAGTCAACGACACGCACGGTCATGCCGTGGGGGACCAGGTGATCGTGGAGGTGGCGCGGCTGTGCCAGACCAGCATCCGCGCCATCGACGTCCTCGGCCGCTACGGCGGCGAGGAGTTTGCCCTGGTGCTGCCCGAGACCGACGCCCACGGCGCCTGCCAGCTGGCCGAGCGCCTGCGGCGGCGGATCGTGGGGACGCCGATCAACACACAGGCGGGTCCCCTGCCCATCACCGCCAGCCTGGGCGTGGCCAGCACGCAAATCGCCGCCGACGATGTTAACGCCCTGATCGCCAACGCCGACGGCGCGCTGTATGCGGCCAAGCAGGCCGGCCGCAACCGTGTGGCGCTGCAGCCCATACCGCAGCGGACAGCGGCGTAACCGGTCGTCCACCTCCCTCCCCTGGAGAAAAAGCGCGGGGCGTTGCGGCGCCAACCACGAGGCTTGAATGAGAGTACCTTGCGCGCCTAAGTTGACGTGGCCCTGTTGCGGCTGCTGACGCGCGTGGAGACCTTTGAGCGCTGCCTGCACCGCACCTTCCCCGGCAAGACCCGCTTTTCGGTTGAAGGGCTGGACATGCTGGTGCCCATGCTCGACGAGATCACCGGCTGCGCCGGCGCGGATGGCGTGCCGGCGCTGCTGCCGGGCATGGCGCTTGGCGGTGCGAATGTGGGTCCAATCGATGGAGAGCGTAGAACTGCAATCGAGCCTGCGGCGCGCGCCTGCATGGGCCGAAGAACTCGGCTGAGCGGTTGACTTCTAGCGCGCCGGTGAGTGGTTGATTACCAGCCAATACAGGCCCAACTGCTTGACCACCTCGCGAAACTGGTTGAAGTCAACCGGCTTGACGATGTAGCTGTTGACGCCGAGCTCATAGCTCTCGAAGACATCGCGTTCCTCACGCGAGGACGTCATCACGATAACTGGAATGTGTCGGGTGCGCGGATCACTCTTGATCCGCTGCAGCACCTCGAGGCCATCCACTTTAGGCAGTTTGAGGTCCAGCAAAATGATCCTGGGCGTTATCGCCAGCGCCTGATTGCCAGTCTCACCCGAGCCAAACAAAAACTCAAGGGCCGCCGCTCCGTCGCGCACTACGTGGATCTGGTTGGCCAGACCGCCTGTGCGCAGAGCTGCCAGTGCCAGCTCGATGTCGTCCGGGCTGTCTTCAACCAGCAAGATCTCAATGGCTGTATCAGGCATCAGTCAAAGCTCCTTTCAAAGTGAAATAGAAGGTGGCGCCCTGGCCCAGGTTGGACTCGGCGGTTACGTGTCCGCCGTGGCGCTCGATAATGCGCTGCACGATCGCCAGCCCAATGCCGGTGCCTTCAAAGTCCTCGACGTTGTGCAGGCGCTGAAAAACCCCGAACAATTTGCCGGCATAGGCCATGTCGAATCCGACACCGTTGTCCTGAATGAAATAGGTGAGGTCGGGGTCCTGGCGCTGGCATCCGACCGTAATCTTCGCCAGGGGCTGCTGCCGCGTGAACTTGAGGGCATTGCTGAGCAGGTTGGCCAGCACCTGCCGGAGCAAGGCCGCGTCGGCGAGGCAGGCCGGCAGGTCCGCCAACTCAAGCTGCACCTCACGCCCCTCATGCTCGGCGCGCAGATCGTCCCAGACCTGGCGCATGAGGACCGTCGGATCGACTCGTTTTAGGGTAAGCGACTGGCGCCCGAAACGCGAAAAGCTAAGCAGGTCGTCCACCAGACGCCCCATCCGCACCGCGTTGCTTTGCACCCGTTGGAGCCAGTGCTGCGCCGGGCCCGACAGCACGGAGGCCTCGTCTTCAGCAATCAGCTGCGAGAAGCCGGTCACCGCCCGGATGGGAGACCGCAGGTCATGCGAGACAGAATAAGAAAAAGCCTCGAGCTCCTTGTTAGCGACTTCCAGACGCTCGACCAGGTCTTGCTGCCGATTGAACAATTCGCCGGTCTCCAGCGCTTCGGCCGTCTGCTCGGCAAAGAGCTGCAGCACGGCCAGGTCATCGCCGGGGAAGAGCGAGGGCCGCAGGCGGAAGGACACCAGGACTCCCCAGGTCCGTTCCAGGCTGGCCAAGGGAAGAAGATCCAGCGAACCGGCCCCAAGGCCCAACGCCAGCCGGGCCATTTCGGGCCCAGCTTCAGACGGCGGAGCGACTTTGAGAGCCCGCCGGTCGCGCCAGGCGCGCTCGAGAGGGCCATCGGCCGCGAAGGGTGTTTTGGCCGATAGGGCCGGGTGGTCGCTGGCGCGAAGGATAAATTGCCGCGTGGCCGTGTCCCACAAGAAAACGGCACTGCCGAGGCTGTCGACCGCGCGAGTGGCGGCCGGACAGAGATAATCGAGCGTGCCTCGGACGCGCTCGGCGGGCGGCTGACCGGCCGCAGCGCGCAGAAAATTGTACAACTCAGCCAATTGCCAGGCCTTGCGCAGAGCCGACGGCGGGGAGAAGCCCACAAAGTAGCTCAAGGCGGATAACAGGGTGCAGAGCTGGGACAGCGGCGCGATCACGGTACGGGCGGCTGGGAAGGCGGTGCTGATGCCCGCCAGAAGAAGCGTGGCGGCGAGCCAGCCGGAGCCAGCGGCCGCGAAGCGCATGCGTCGCCGCAACACGCCACCCGTTCCGAGTGAACCGCGCACAAAGGCCAGGGTGGCGTAGGCCTCGACGCCGGCAAAATACAGGATGACCGCCAGGGTAGGCGCGGTCGGCATCGGGGAGGGGAAAGCAATCACAAGAACCCAGGAGATCAGCATGCCGGCCAAAGCCAACCAGCGCACGCGGCGTGCCAGGGGGCGAAAATGCCCAACCAGGCGCAGCAGCAGGTAAGGCTGCGCCAGTATTGCCATCCCAGCCAGGCTGGTCAGCCAGCGGGACTGGACGCCAAGGGCTCGCTGGATCTCTCCGCCCAGAATGCCGGCGGCGAGTGAAGCAAACATCAGGGCGATATCCAGCCTGGACCGGTCCCGGTGGCGCAGAAAATCCCACAGCGTGACCGCGGCCACCAGCACGTACGACCAACGGACAATTAGGGCGATAAGATCGGTGGCGCTCATGGCAGTGGCTCCCTCAATTTCGCAAATGGGTAAGGCGCCGGCCGGTGGACGCCCAAGAACTCAGTGCTGACACGGCAGAAATGGCTTAGTTGGGACGGGCCAAGGGCAGCCAAGGCCAGCGACCTTCCGGTCTGGCGGCCCAAAGCTTAGCGACCCAGCAGAGATGCCGCCAGCTCGAGTCTGGCTTAGATCTTCTAGTCGCAGCCATCAGCTATAATGCGCGGTGCGGGAGTAATCCCGTCGAAGCGCCCCGGCTGCCCCCCTCAGCTGAGGCGCTTCGTTCGTGCCGGGACTAACTGATGACCCGCAGAAACGCCTCCACGGCACGCGGGTCGAAGTGGCTGCCAGACAGCGACCGGACGTGCTCCAGCACGCGCCCCGCCGGCCAGGCCGGGCGGTAGGGCCGGTCGGCGCGTAGAGCGTCGTACACATCGACCACGGCAAACAGCCGCGCGGCCAGGGGGATCTGCTCGCCGCGCAGGCCGCGCGGGTAGCCGCTCCCGTCCCACTTCTCGTGATGGCAGTAAGGGATATCCAGCGCCGGCCGCAAAAAGCTGACGGGCGACAGCAGCTCGTAGGCAAGGGTCGGGTGCTGGCGCATGATGACCCACTCGTCGTCGCTCAGCGGCCCGGGCTTGAGCAGGATGCTGTCGGGCACGCCCATCTTGCCGATGTCGTGCAGCAGCGCGCCGCGCCGCACCTGCACCAGCTCGTCTTCGCTGATGTCCAGCGCACGCGCCAGGCGCAGGGTGAGCTCCATCACCCGCTGGCTGTGGCCTTCCGTCTCCCGGTCGCGAAGATCCAGCGCCCGTGACCAGCCTTCGATGGTGGCATCGTAGGCGAGTATCAGGTCCTGGTGGCTACGCTGCAGTCCATCAAAAAGCCAGGCGTTTTCAATGGCAATCGCGGCTTGTCCGGCTAAGGCCTCCAGGAATTGCAGCCATTCGGGATCAGGCTGGAGTGGCGTGCGGTGAAATACTTCCAAGACGCCCAGCACCTGACCCTTCGCGATGAGCGGCACGCCGTAGTAGCTAACAAAGTGATCACGACCGAGCAGCCCCGTACGCCGGGACCGTGCGTGCGCAGCGCCGATGTCAGACGCCATGATGAGGCGGCGTTCCAATGCCGCCCGCCCGGCCCGACCCTCGCCCAGGCGCAAACGCACCCCTTGGAAGTTGTCGGATTGGAAGCCGCGACCGGCGGCATAAGCCAGCGTGTTAGCCCTCGGTTCGAGCAGGAGAACATCCGCCGCATGGACGCCGAGCTGGGCCATGACTTGGTCCAGAAACACGTCAAGGGTGAGCCGGACGTCCAAGCTCGTTCTGATCGCGATGTCTATGGCCCGTAGGGCCGCCAACTGCTGGAGCTGGCGCTGGATTTGTACTTCGGCGTGCTTGCGTTCGGTGACGTCACGCGACAGGATGAACAGGCCCTCCGCCACGGGCTGGATGTTGAGATCGAACCAGCCTTTGGACCCATCAGGCAAGGTGAATTCATTCTCCAGGCGCTGCGCAACGCGCTGCGCCATGCAGTGCTGCAGCGTGGCAAACATTTCAGTCCGCTCGATACCCGGATAGGCCTGCAGCATGGTCTGGCCAAGCAGTGCGTCCTTGGTCGTGTGCCCTTGGGCCGCAACCGCATCGTTGACGTAAAGGTAGCGCCAGTCAAAGCCGATGATCTGCGCGCCCTCCAGCATCGCATCCATGGTCGTCTTGAGCCGCACTTCGACCTGCCGGTGCTGCCGGCGATTCTCGGCGTCGCGCATCTCGCGCTCGATGGCGGGAACCAGGCGTGCGAGCTGGCCTTTGGTCACAAAATCGTGGGCGCCCGCTCGCAGGGCCGTCACCGCCTCCACCTCGTCGATGGTGCCGGAGACAATAAGGAAGGGGATGTCATGGCCGGATGCCTGCAAGATGGCTAAAGCTGCCGGCGCGTCGAAGTGCGGCAGGTTGTAATCAGCCAGCACCACATCCCAGCTGGAGTTTTGCAGCGCGGCCTGCAGCTCGACAGGTGTCATGACGCGCTGGGCTTGGACGTCATAGCCCGCTCGGCTGAGCGCGGAGGCCACCAACAGCGCGTCGTCTTCGGAATCCTCGATATGCAGAACACGCAGCGGCACGCGTTGTTTCGACATCTTCCCCTCTCGCTTTCCCAACCCGGTATGGGTTGATTTGATTTGTGAAGGTGTGTGCGGTGGAGCGCGCCAGGGCTCGGGTGGGCGCCGACAGCGTCTGTCACGGGATTATAGACTCCGTACACGAGGACAACAAGTGACCGCCCGGCGTACATGAAAAGCGGCCCGGGTGGG
>CAYUYN010000152.1:7728-9066 GCA_964449185.1 uncultured Anaerolineales bacterium
GGGGGGCACCGGCGGGGACAATCCCCAGTCGCACACAAGTATGGCGACGTGCCGGCTGGCACGCAAACCGAGCGGCTGGTGAAAATTGGGCGTGGCCTGGATCGTCCCTGGTTAGGGACGGCGGCGGCGCCACCTGTTCAGCCGCCGCGCGGTGAGCTGCGGGACGAGGCATTACTTGTCTTTTTCGTATAGTGGCCCGGTCGCGGTGATGCTTATGTACCAGTCTTCCGAATACGGTACTGGAACCATCCGTTTTATCAATGGTGCACCACGGGCATGTAATGTTATTCGGCCCGTGCATACCAGACTGACGATGACTTCGCTGTCACCCAAAGAACGAAGAAAGGCTCTATCTTCGGGTGAGATAAGCAAGCCCTGAACAATTCTGTCACCTACCTGAACGTCAATGGCCGGCCGACAGTTGATTTGGATGAATGACCCTTTCTGCATAGTGCCTCCCGTTCGGAACGTTACTCTTTCACACCGGCTGCCCCGTCACCCGATGTCGAAAAGCAGCATTGGCAGCCCGCCGCCGACGTGCTCCAGTCTCTTGGGCAAAATCCGGTACTCGGTGCCATCCGCCGTAACCAAGGTGAGGTGCACGAATGAGAACCAGTTTTGGTCCCTTGGCACCGCTATGACACCTTCTACCGGTTTGCTGTCTGGCCATAAAGCGCACATGGCCGCTGCCAGAAGGCGATCGCCGTTATACACCGTGACTTGCATGTTTAGAGGCTTGGGAGTGGAGCCGTCTTTTGGCATCCGTTATTTCTCCAGAGCTACGCGCCGCGTTCGGGAATAACGCGGCGGCCGCATCCAGTAGGGGGCAGCACAGCGAGATCTGCTGACCGTGTATAACGCCGTGGGTCACCTGGCCCGCCAGCGCGCGAATGTGCTCCGCCGGCGAAGTGCCTGGATCGCTCTAAGCAGGCGACGCGATTCCGTTGCGAGCAGGCGCGAGCGTCGACAGGGGTCCAGCTTGTGCCTTACGCTGTGATGGCGTCGGCAGTTGCCGATGGCGGATGTCAGCTGAGTATAACACTCCGGCTAGAATAGGCACAGAAATGAAAAGCGGCCCGGGCGGGCCGCCGTGGCATAACTGTCCCTAGTCACTGAATAGGCGGGTTCAAAAGGGCTCAGAGGAGACTGACCTCAGCACGCAATTATGGCCCGACCAGGCTTTGGGCCAAATGCATCGCCAGGCAGGAACAGCCTTTTGAACTATACTGCTGTGCCGCTGTCAGCGAAATGTGGAAATGATCAGGAGCGTCTCATGTCCACACTTCAGCAAGAGTTCAATGAGGCAATGCTCGACGTTTACAGGTTGGCTTTGAGGGA
>CAYUYN010000153.1:0-2239 GCA_964449185.1 uncultured Anaerolineales bacterium
TTGTCACCGACGAATTAGTAGTTCGCCATCAATTCGTCGACGCTCTGGTGGATGTACATCTGGAAGCGCGAGATGTCCAGCCAGCGGAAGATCACGTTGCCGGCGGCGTTGGGCGCCATGCCCACCAGCCACGGCCACCAGATCTGAAACACGACCTCGTGCGCCAGGAAGACCACGCCTACGTCCGAGGACAGGATCTGCTCGGCATCCTGGTACATCTGTAGCCGTGTCTCGACGTTACCTTCAGAGCCGGCGTCGGTCACCAACTGGTCGAACTCTTCGCTCTTCCAGGGGTGGCGCGGCGAGCCCCAGGGCTCGGTCTTGCCCTCGGGGGCCGGCTGCGAGCGGAACAGGCCGGTCAGCATATTGGACGGGTCGACGTAGTCATACTCGTACGGGCCGCGGTAGGCCTGCATGGCATGGTCGGCGCGGTTCTGGCTCCAGACACCGGCTTCGACCACGTTGAGATTGACCTTGATGCCCAGGTTCGTCTGCCACTGCTCCTGGACGAACTGCAGAATCTGCCCCTCAACGCCGGCGGCCGCGCTGGCGTACAGATCGATGGTGGTCGAGGCGGGGTCGACCCCCGACGCGGTCAGCGCGGCGGCGGCGGCCTCGAGATCGTAGGCCTGGTTGGCCTTGAGCTCGGGGTTGTAGGCCGGGAAGCCGGGCGGCAGCATCGAGTAGCCGGCCACGTAGGTGCCGTTGAGCACCTGCTGGGCCAGGGTGTCGCGGTCGATCGAGTGCGCCAGGGCCTTGCGGAAGTCCAGGTTGTCGAGCGGGGCCTGGAAGGTGTCCAGGGCGAGGTACGTGCTCTGGAAGTTGTTAAAGAAGTGGACCAGCGGGCTGAGCTTGGGATCGGCGCGGGCGGCGGCCAGGTCCTGCGGCGAGAGGAGGTGGACCAGGTCGGCTTCCTTATTGAGCCAGGGGATGAACGGGTTGGCGCCGACGGCCAGGAGGGGGTTGATCACCTTTTGAATGGCCGGCTTGTGCGGGCCATTGTACAGCGGGTTGATGTCCCACTCGATCACCTGGTTGTGCTCCCACTTGGTGAGGATGTAGGGACCGCCCGAGACAAACGTGTCGATGTCGTTCGCCCAGCCCTCGGGGTCGGCTTCGGCCACGTGCTGCGGCACGACCACGACGGCCTGGTAGGACAGCAGGGCCGGCAGGTAGGGGATCGAGCCGAACTCGCCGTAGATGCGGACGGTCCGGTCATCGAGCTTCTCGACGCCGATATCGTCGGCGCTGCCCGTGCCCTGGTAGAAGGCGGAGATGCCCTTGATGTCGCCGTAGAACCAGATCCAGGGGTTGGCCAGCGCGGGATCGGCCAGGTGGCGGTAGGTGAAGACGATGTCGTCGGCCGTGATCGGCTCGCCGTCGCTCCACAGCGCGCCCTCGCGGATGACGAAGTCCCAGTACTCGGCGTTGGGGCCGGGCGTCCAGGACTCGGCCAGGGCCGGGACGGTCTCGATGTTTTCGTTGTTGCGCAGCAGGGGTTCGTTGCCGAGGTTGGTCGCGCCGGAGGCGTAAATATCCCGGGCGGTGTCAAAGTGCTTCGGCTCGGCGCCCATCTGGCGGAAGATCTGCTTCTCCAGCGGGGCCGCATCCGGCGGCAGCACGCGGCCCTGGGGGGTCGTGATCTGGGGCGGCGGGGTAACGGTGACCGCCCGGTCCACGATCTGGGTCTGATTGACGACCTGGGTCTGATTGACGACCTGGGTCTGATTGACGATCTGAGTTTCCCGGATTACCTGTGGCGCGCAGGCGGCTAAGAGCGCCGCGCTGCCAGTGACCCCGGCGAACCGGATAAACTCACGCCTCGAAACTTTGCTTTTTGCCATCTTCTCTCTCCTCAAAGCCAATGCGAAATAGAGACCTGCTGAGGGTGGGGGGTGCATCCGTAAAGCTTATGGCGTGTTAGCCTCTTTTCTTTGGTGACTGGGTGAAGCGGCCGGCACGCAGGCCCACAAGTACTGCCCGCCGCCCCCAGGCGAGTCCCAAGACCGGCGCCTGGCTATAGGATACACCAAATCCGGACGCGCGGCCCCCCGCCCCCCCAGCTTTTGCCGCGCGTCTGACGGGCCAACTTGCCGGCCCCAGCTTATTGAATAAAAAGCTTATGCAATTATAAGAGGCCTGCGCTGAAAGTCAACCGGGGGCTGGAACCGCCAACTTCCGATAGAGTTCGCAAACAATCGACAATTTAACGCAAATGGCGTACACTCGGGCCGCTTAC
>CAYUYN010000153.1:2339-9056 GCA_964449185.1 uncultured Anaerolineales bacterium
GCCGTATGAGTTCAGAAGCGCTTCACCCAGTGGCCGTCTTCAACGTGCGCGACTGCGGCGCCAGCGGCCAGAAGGCAGACAGCGCCCAAGCCGCCATCCAGCAGGCCATTGACGCCTGTGCCGCGGCGGGCGGCGGGACCGTGTACTTTCCGCCGGGGGCTTACACCACCGGCACCCTGCACCTGCGCAGCCGGGTGCGCCTGCACGTAGAGGCCGGCGCCACGCTCTATTCCAGCAAGGACAAGGCCAGCTTCACCAAAAACGCCTTGTTCTACGCCGAGGACGTGGAGCACATTACCCTGGAGGGGCGGGGCACCATCGACGGCCAGGCCGAGTACGTCTGGCGGCTGGCTGACTTTCGGGATATGAACATCTACCCGAACCAGGTGGTGGCTGAAAAGTACGGCGTGCCGCTCAACCGCGCCTTCCCGACCGAAAACAGCCTGGGGCACCTCGTGCTGTTCCTGCGCTGCAAGGACGTGCGCATCGAGAACCTGAACTTCCTGCATTCGCCCTCGTGGACCATGCACCTGTTCGTCTGCGAACGGGTCAGGATCGACGGCGTCTACATCTTTACTGACCGCGAGGCGGGCGTGTGGGCCGACGGCATTGACCCGGACGGCTGCAAAGACGTCCATATCTCCAACTGCACGATCGACACCGGCGACGATGCGCTTGTGTTTTATTCCTCGAACCTCTATGGCCCGGCGCAGCCGTGCGAGAACATCACCGTCACCAACTGCCGGCTGTCGTCGTCGTCCAGCGCGCTCAAGTTCTGCGACGTCAACTATAACGCCATCCGCAATGTCACGGTGACCAACTGCGTCATCACCGACTCCAACCGTGGCATCGCTTTTATGGTGTGGGACGGCGGCCTTATAGAGAATGTGGTGCTGGCCAATATCACGGTCGAGTGCCGGCGGCACGCCTGGTTCTGGTGGGGGGACGCCGAACCCCTGCACTTCAACCTGACCACGCGCGGCGCGATCGACCCCGAGCTGGACGCCGGCAAGCTGCCACCCCTCGGCGGGCTGCGCAATGTGCGCCTCACCAACCTGATCGCCCACGGGCCGGGGCCGTCGCGCATCCAGGGCGATCCGACCGCGCTGCTGGAAAACATCACCCTCGAACATGCGCGGCTGACCATCGACGGCGACCCCGAGTCGCCGTGGAAGAAGAAGCCGCACGCGCTCACCATCAAGCACGCCCGCAACTTCACGCTCAAGGACGTGGAGTTCGCGTGGGAAGCCAACCTCCAGGATCACTGGCAGAGCGCGCTGGTGGTGGAGAGCGTGCAGGGGCTGACCCTGGAAGGGGTCTCGGCCCGCCCAGCGCCCACGGCGCCCGAGGCGCCCGCGATTGCGCTCAAGGACGTGGACGGCGCGGTGGTCAAGGAATGCCACGCCCAGGCCGGAACGGGCACCTTCCTGCACCTGGCCGGCGCGGGCACGCGCGCCGTGGTGCTGTGGGGCAATGACCTGCGCCAGGCAGGCACGGCCGTCCGCCGTGCGGACGAAGTGGGGCCGGAAGTGGTGCGCGAGGGGTGGGCGTGAAAGACGACGACAGACGACAGACGACGCATTTTTTGACCCGTAGTGGCGACTGCATATCGAACCCGCTTGTGCCAATGGGGCAGGTCGACTGCAAAACCGCCTCTGCCCGCGTGGGAGCGCGTTGCACGCGCGATGGGCGGCTACAAAGCGCACGTCAGTTTATGCAAGGCTTCAGGCAGAAGGGGATCGCGGTTGCAAACCGCTCCCACGCAGGACGTAATGGGAATTTCCGATCGCGGTTGCAAACCGCTCCCACGCGGGACGTAATGGGAATTTCCGTCTAATCAGGTATCCATATGACCCACAATGCCTCGGTTCCCTATCGCAACGCAGCCCTGCCGCTGGCCGAACGCGTGACCGACCTCCTGGCGCGCATGACACTGGAGGAGAAGGTCGCCCAGTTGGGCGCCATCTGGCTCAACGACGTGCTTGACCAGGAGGTCTTCTCCGCGGAAAAAGCCCGCGGCGTGATCCCCAACAGCATTGGCCAGGTGGTGCGGCCGGCCGGCGGCAACGCGCTGCGGCCGCCGCAGGTGGCCGCGGCCACGGCCGCCACCCAGGCCTTCCTGGCCGGCGAAACCCGGCTCGGCATCCCGGCCATGGTCCACGACGAGTGCTGCAGCGGCTTTATGGCGCGCGGCGCCGATGTGTTCCCGCAAAGCATTGGCATGGCCAGCACCTGGGAGCCCGAGCTGGCCGAGGCCGAGACGAGCGTCATCCGCGCGCAGATGCGGGCGGTGGGCGTGCACCAGGGCCTGGCGCCCATGCTGGACATCAGCCGCGACCCGCGCTGGGGCCGGCTGGAAGAGAGCTTTGGCGAAGACCCCTACCTGGCCGCGGCCATGGGCGTGGCCTATGTGCGCGGCCTGCAGGGGCCAGACCTGCGGGAGGGCGTGGCGGCCACCGGCAAGCACTTTGCCGCGCACGGCGTGCCCGAGGCCGGGCTGAACTGGGCGCCGGTGCACGTGGGCCCGCGCGAGCTGCGCGAAATCTACCTGCACCCCTTTGAGGCGGTCGTGCGCGAAGCCGGGTTGGCCACGATCATGAACGCCTATCACGAGCTGGACGGCGTGCCCTGCGGCGCCTCGCGCGAGCTGCTGACCGACATCCTGCGCGGGGAGTGGGGCTTTGACGGCATTGTGACTTCGGACTACGACACCCTGCCGCGGCTGGTGGACTACCACTTTGCGGCGGCGGACAAGTCGGAGGCGGCCAAGATCGCGCTGGAGGCCGGGCTGGACATCGAGCTGTCGCGCGTGGACGTGTACGGCGCGCCCCTGCTGGAGGCCGTGCAGTCGGGCCAGATCGAGCTGGCCGTGCTGGACGAGTCGGTGCGGCGCGTGCTGGCCATGAAGTTCCGGCTGGGGCTGTTCGACCAGCCGACCGGCGCGGTGGGCCAGATCGAGCAGGTCTACAACCAGCCCGCGCACCGGGCCCTGGCGCGCAAGCTGGCGCGGAAGTCCCTGGTGCTGCTGAAGAACGAGGGCGGGGCCCTGCCCCTGCGCGCGGACCTGGGCTCGATCGCCGTTATCGGCCCCAACGCCGACGTGCCGCGCCACATGTTGGGCGACTACTCGTATGCGTCCATGGCCGACGTGATGGACGGCGGGCACAAGCAGCCCGGCGAGGCCACCAACTTCCCCGACAAGACGCCGCCCATGGTCAGCATCCTGCAAGCCATTCGGCAGGCCGCGGGCCCGAACACGGTGGTGCGTTTTGCGCCGGGCAGCGACATCAAGCAGCCCTCGCGCGCAGGTTTTGCCGAGGCGGTGGAGGCGGCTCGCGCCTCCGCGGTGGCCGTGCTGGTCGTCGGCGGCCGGTCGGGCCAGTTGGAGGAGAACACCGGCGGCGAGTGCCGCGACCGGGCCGAGCTGGGCCTGCCCGGCGTGCAGGACGCACTGGTGCAGGCCGTGATCGACACCGGCACCCCGGTGGTGCTGGTGCTGGTGGATGGCCGCCCGGCGTCGATCCCGGCGCTGGCCGAGCAAGTGCCCGCCATCCTGCAGGCCTGGCTGCCCGGCGAGGAAGGCGGCCCGGCCGTGGCCGAGGCCCTGTTTGGCACGGTCAACCCCGGCGGCAAGCTGCCGGTGACCATTGCGCGCTCGGTGGGGCAGGTGCCGATTTTCTACAATCACAAGCCTTCGGCCGGGCGCTCTTACCCCTACAATAGCTACGTCGAGCTGAGCAACCAGCCGCTGTACCCGTTTGGGCACGGGCTGAGCTACACGCAGTTCGAGTACAGCGACCTGCGCGTGTCGGCGTCGGAGGTCAGCCCGGACGGCGAGGTGAGCATCCAGGCGACGGTGAAGAACACCGGCGACCGGGACGGCGACGAGGTGGTGCAGCTCTACCTGCATGATTTGGTCGGCAGCGTCACCCGGCCGGTCAAGGAGCTTAAGGGCTTCCGGCGCCTCACGCTCGCGGCCGGGCAGGCCATCCGCGTAACCTTTACGCTGGCCGCCGCGCAGACGGCTTTCTACGACCGCCGCATGCGCTATGTGGTGGAGCCGGGCGCGTTCGAGGTGCTGGTCGGCAGCTCGTCGGCCGATATCCGCTTGCAGGGTCAGTTCACGATCGTGGGAGCCACCACCCCGGTCGAAAAGGTCTTTTTCAGCCGCAGCGCGGCCCAACCCATATCTGAGTCCACAGGAGAGACAGCATGACCACCCAGGCGCTACCGGCCATGGCAATCTACAACGTCCGCGACTACGCGGCCAGCGGCAACAAAGAGGACAGCGCCCAGGCTGCGATCCAGGCCGCCATCGAGGCCTGCGCGGCGGCGGGCGGGGGGACGGTGTACGTGCCGCCGGGAGACTATACGACCGGCACCCTGCATCTGCGCAGCCACGTGCGCTTCCACGTGGAGGCCGGCGCCACGCTGTGGTCCAGCAAGGACCCGGCCACGTTCGACAAGCGCGCGCTGTTCTACGCCGAGGACGTCGAGCACATCACCCTCGAAGGGCACGGCACCATCGACGGCCAGGCCGAATACTATTGGAAGGAGAAGACCTTTCACGACTGGTACATCTACCCCAACCAGCTCGTGGCCGAGAAGTACGGCCAGCCCCTGCAGCGCGCGTTCCCGACCGATAACAGCATCGGCAACCTGGTCAACTTTGTGCGCTGCCAGGACGTGCGGATTGAGAACCTGAGCTTCCTGCACTCGCCATCGTGGACCATGCACCTGTGGGGCTGCGACCGGCTGCGCATCGACGGCGTCTACGTCTACACCAGCCGCCGCGACGGGGTGTGGGCCGATGGCATCGACCCGGACGGCTGCCAGGACGTGCATATCTCGAACTGCACCATCGACACCGGCGACGACGCCCTGGTCTTCTACTCGGGCCGCACCTTTGGGCCGGCGCGTCCGTGCCAGAACATCACCGTCACCAATTGCCGGCTGTCGTCGTCGTCCAGCGCGCTGAAGTTCTGCGACGGCAATGAGAACGCCATCCGCAACGTGGTGATCGACAACTGCGTGATTACCGACTCCAACCGCGGCATCGCCTTCATGGTCTTTGACGGCGGTATCCTGGAGAACGTGGTCATCTCCAACGTGACCATCGAGACGCGGCGGCACGACTGGTTCTGGTGGGGCGATGGCGACCCCCTGCACTTCAACCTGATCAGGCGCAGCGAGATTGACCCGAACCTGGACAAGACCAATGAGCCGGCGCCGGGCATTATTCGCAACGTGATCCTCTCGAACATCATCGCGCACGGTCCCGGCCCGAACTTGATCCATGGGCACGTCAACTCGCCGCTGGAGAACATCACCTTCCACAACGTGCAGTTGACGGTGGACGCTGACCTGGACGCGCCCTGGAAGAAGAGCCCGGTGGCCCTGACCATCGAGAACGCCAAGAACGTCAAGCTCCAGGACGTGGAGATCGGCTTCGCAGCACCCAGCAACGACCATTGGGAAAGCGCGCTGGTGGTGCAGGACGTGCAGGGGCTGACCCTGGATGGGGTGACGGCCCGCCAGGCGCCGAATGGCACCTCCGCGCCCGCCGTGGTGGTCAAGAACGTGAAAAACGCGGTGGTCAAGAACTCGCAGGCGCCCGAGGGCACCGGCACGTTCCTGCAGGTGGCCGGCGCGGCCACGCGCGACCTCGTGCTGTGGGCCAATGACCTGCGGCAGGCACGGACGGGGGTGGAGCGGGCGGCTGACCTTGGGCCAGACGCCGTGCGCGAGGGTTGGTCATAGTACAAGCAAATTACAATGTTGGCCCCGCCTGGCAAGGGCCAGGCGAGGCCAATGGTGATGGTTTACCAAACTGAGATAGGAGCTGCGCCATGACCGATCACGTTGAGTTGGTCCTCGATGCCAAGGCCGAGCTGGGAGAAGGCCCCCTCTGGCACGCCCAGGCACAGCGGCTGTACTGGGTCGACATTGTCAAAGGGGAAGTGCATGTCTACGACCCGCAGGCCCAAACCGACCGCACTATACGGGTCGGTCAGCAGGTGGGCACCGTGGTGCCGCGCCGGAGCGGGGGGCTGATGCTGGCCCTCCACCACGGCTTTGCCAGCCTGGACCTCGACACCGAGCAGGTGACCGTGCTGCACGATCCCGAGCAGGCCATTCCTGGCAACCGCTTCAACGATGGCAAATGCGACCCCGCCGGCCGTTTCTGGGCTGGGACGATGGACATGGCCGATCCCATGACTCCCGAGGCCGGCAGCCTGTACTGCCTGGACGCCGAGCTCAAGGTCTCCAAGCGGCTCGACCGCGTGACCTGTTCCAATGGCCTGGTCTGGAGCCTCGACCACACGACGATGTACTTTGTCGACAGCGGGGCGCAGACCGTGGACGCGTTTGACTACGACCACGCCACCGGCGCCATCGCCAACCGGCGCCCGGTGGTGACCCTGCCGGCCGACTATGGCCTCCCTGATGGGATGACCATGGACGAGGAAGGCATGCTGTGGGTGGCGGGCTGGGGCCAGCACCGCCTCAGCCGCTGGGACCCGGCCGGCGGGCGCTGCCTGCGCACGCTGGAGTTCCCCGCCAGCCAGGTGACGGCCTGCGCCTTTGGCGGGCCCAACCTGGACGCGCTCTACGTCACCACGGCCCGGACGGGCCTCAGCCCGGAGGCCCTGGCCAAGCAGCCCCTGGCCGGCGGCCTGTTCGTCGTGGACCCGGGCGTCAGGGGCCTGGCGGCCT
>CAYUYN010000154.1:0-3284 GCA_964449185.1 uncultured Anaerolineales bacterium
GGCGAAGCCGGCGGCAGGGTGGCCGTGGCCGGGCCGGTGGGCGCGCCCCGCAGCCAGATGGGCGTCGTCTCGTTGATGGGGGTGACGTTGCCGTAATCCACCGGCACATCGGCGCGGGCACAGGCCAGGGCCAGGGTTACGAGAGCGATGATAAAACCAACCAGGCGGCTTGCGTCCGCCCGCCTGGAGCGGCTGCGGCATGCCAGGCGCTGAGGCGTCACCGGAGATCACACACTTTTAGGGCCGTAGCGTCAACAAGTTCTGATCGCCGATGCGGATGGAGAGCGTGCCCGCCGCGGGGTCAGCCAGCAGTTCGGGCCGGGCGGTGAAGGCCGGGGCACCCGCCTCGCGCAGGCGTCGGCATTGGCAGACGACACCCGGTTGAGCGCAGTCACACAACACGTAGTAGTTATCCCCGTCCACGGCGATCCGCGCCCCGAGCTGGTAAATGCGGCCCGCCATCTCAGCGCGGTCCAGATGCACGTAGTTGCTCACCAGCAGCGCGCGCGGCAGGCTGCCCCAACAGGCCAGCACCGCGCCGGCCAGGGCCAGACCCACCGCCAGGCCATTCCAGGCAAAACGCGGCCGGCGGCGGATGGCCTGCGGGATCCACAGCATCAGCAGCAGTGTGGCCGCCAGCAAGATCAGGATCGCGAACTGGATGACGGTGTAATTATATAGCATCACCGCCGGGTAGAAGACCGTCTGGCCGTCGCCGGGCACCCCCGCCCCGCGGGCCAGCAGGAAGTAAAGACCTCCCACCAGCACGGCCGGCAAGCCAAGCAGCATCCAGTTGAAGGCGCGCGCTTTGCGCTGCTGTGTCATTCGCGAGTCTCTGTGTTGGAGAGCTTTGCAGGCGGCGCAATATTCGGCCGGCCCGAACAACCCTTTCCGCCAACGTGGGAGCGGCTTGCAGCCGCGACCCCCTTTGGGCAAGAAACACTTCAGGCTGGGAAGGTCGTTAGGCACAAGCGGGTTAGCGCGCGTGCAACGCGCTCCCACGCAGGTCGGAGGCGCCGATTCAGTCGCTTGCTCTCACGTAGCAAAAGGTGAAGTGACTGAAAGCGCCACGATGGATTGGCAGCCATCGCGGGCGGAGCCCGCTCTACAAGTCCGTCGCGCGGAGCGGTCGTCGCTTCTCCGGCGGGAGTATAGCACGCTGTGGTAGAATGCCTGGGTATCTTGAGTAACAAGGAGTCTTAATGACCACTGCGACAAAACCCTCCGAAGCACGGCTCTCGTCCCCCGCCCGTTCGTGGCAAAAAGTTGTCGCCCGCTATCAGCAACCCAATGTTGCCCGCAGCCTCGAACAAGTGGCCACCTCCTTCATCCCTTACATGTTGGCCTGGTACCTTACCTACCGGCTGATGGCCATTTCGTTTTGGCTCGGCCTGCCGGCGGCCATCCTGGCCGGCGGCTTCCTGATGCGCATCTTCATTATCCTGCATGACTGCGGCCATGGTTCGTTCTTCAAATCCCAGCGCGCCAACAACTTCCTTGGCAACCTTTGCGGCGTGTTTGCCATGACACCGTACTTCCAGTGGCGCCACAACCATGCCGTCCACCACGCCACCTCCGGCGACCTGGACCGGCGCGCCAGTTGGGACCTGCCCCTGACTTTCACCGTCAAGGAATACCTGGCCCTGCCCGACTGGAAGCGGCTGCTCTATCGCCTGTACCGCCACCCGCTCATCCTGTTCGGCGTGGCCCCCACCCTGCTCTTCGTGCTTGCCCAGCGGCTAATCTCGCCCAAGGGCGGCCAGCGCGAGCGCTGGAGTGTCCACTTCACTAACCTGGCGCTGCTGGCGCTGTTTTTGACCCTGGGCTACTTCTTGGGCTTGGGCGCAGTGCTGCGGACCCAGCTCACCATCACCGTCGTGGGCGCCACGGTGGGGGTCTGGCTGTTCTACGTCCAGCACCAGTTCGAAGACACCTACTGGGAGCACAAGGACGATTGGGACTTTGCTCAGGCCGCCATGCAGGGCAGCTCGTATTACAAGCTGCCGCTGGTGCTGCAATGGTTCACCGGCAACATCGGCCTGCACCACATCCATCACCTCAACTCGCGCATTCCCAATTACGAGCTGCAGCGCTGCCACGACGAGAACCCCGAGTTCCAGCAGGTCAATACCATCACCCTGTTCACCAGCCTCAAGTGCATCTCGCTGCGCCTCTGGGATGAGGAAACGCAGAAGCTGGTCGGCTTCGGCCACCTCAAGACCATCCAGACCGCCTGACCCTCGGCCGCCCCACCCGCCTCCTTCCGCACGCACAGCGGTCACGCACAGCGGATCGTCAGTCGTCTCTCGCACAGCGGTGATCCATCGTTGGCCATTCGTTAATCGTGATGCGTCAAACATCTGTCGCCCGTCGTCTGTCGTCGGTCGTCTAGCTTCCTGCGAGGACCCCATGCGCCCACTCGTCGAATGCGTGCCCAATTTCTCCGAAGCGCGACGGCCGGAAGTGGTCGCCGAAATCGTGGCCGCCATCGAGGGTGCCGGCGGCCCCAGCCTGCGCGTGCTCAACGTCAGCTCCGATCTGGACCACAACCGCACGGTTGTCACCCTGGTGGGCAGCCCCGACGACCTGGAGGGCGCCATCTTCGCCGGCATCGCCCGCGCCGGCGCGCTGATCGACCTGAACAACCACCAGGGCGCGCACCCGCGCCTGGGGGCGACCGACGTGGTGCCCTTTGTGCCCCTGCGCGGCGTGACCCTGGAAGAGTGCGTGGCCCTGGCGCGGCGCGTGGGCCAGCGCGTCGGCCGCGAGCTGGGCCTGCCCGTCTACCTCTACGAGGCCGCCGCCACCCGGCCCGACCGCCAGAACCTGGCCGACATCCGCCGCGGCGAATACGAGAAGCTCAAGGCCGATATCGCCACCGACCCCAATCGCGAGCCCGATTTTGGCCCGCGCCAGGTCGGCCCAGCCGGCGGCATCGTCATCGGCGCGCGCCAGTTCTTGGTGGCATACAACGTCTACCTCAGCACGGCCGACGTTTCCATCGCCAAAAAAATCGCTAAGGCCGTGCGCCACTCGTCGGGCGGGCTGCGCTTCGCCAAAGCCCTGGGCTTGCTGGTGGCTGGGCAGGCGCAGGTGAGCATAAACCTGACCGACTTCACCCAGACGCCGGTGGCGCGCGTGGTGGAGTTTGTGCGGCGCGAAGCCCAGCGCTACGGCGCCAGCATCACCCGCAGCGAGCTAGTGGGGCTCGTGCCGCAGGCCGCCCTGGTGGAGGCCGCCCAATGGTACTTGCAGCTCGACGATCTCAAGCCTGAGCAGATTAT
>CAYUYN010000154.1:3384-9047 GCA_964449185.1 uncultured Anaerolineales bacterium
CCAATGGTACTTGCAGCTCGACGATCTCAAGCCTGAGCAGATTATTGAAAATCGCCTGATGGAAGAGACGGCGGCCGCTGGCGAGAACACCTTCCTCGAGCGCCTGGCCACCGGCACCGCCACGCCTGGCGGCGGCGCGGCCTCGGCCTATGCCGGGGCCATGGCCGCCGGCCTGGTGGCCATGGTGGCCCGCCTGACCGTGGGGAAGAAGAAGTATGTCGGGGTTGAGGCCCTGCTGCGGTCGATCATGGAAAGCGCCGACCCGCTGCGCCAGGAGTTGACCGCGGCCGTCGCCGATGATTCGGCCGCCTTTGACGCCGTGATGGAAGCGTTCCGGCTGCCCAAGGACACGCCCGAGCAGCAGGCCGTGCGCCAGGCCGCCATCGAGACCGCCTACACCCACGCCGCCGAGGTGCCGCTGCGTGTGGCGCGCGCGGCCGTGGCCACGCTGGAGCTGGCGGCGCAAACCGCTGAGCACGGCAACATTAATGCGCTGTCCGACTCGGGCACGGCCGCCCACCTGGCCCAGGCCGCGCTCAAGGGCGCCGCGCTCAACGTGCGCGCCAATGCCGCCGTGGTGCAGGATCAGGCCGCGGCCGGCGCCTGGCGCGACGAGCTGGTGGGGCTGGAAGCTCGCACCGCGGAGGCGCTGGCCGCCGTGGAACAGCAGCTGCGGGAACGCATGTAATGCTTGTGGCAGCACCCGGCCACCCGGCGCCGCGCTGGCGGGCCTTGTTAGGGCTGGCCCTGGCCGGTGTGTTGGCCGTCACGGCCTGTGCCGCGCCGGCCTGGTCGGCGGCGGGCGAAACCGCCGTGGCCCGTGACACCGCCGGCCCCACCCTGGTGATCCTGCCCGATACCCCGACCGGCAATACGCTGTCGCAAACGGCCGCAGCCACGGTGCAGACGCCCCTGGCCGCCGCGCCCTCCGCCACGGCCCTGCCCGGCGCCAACCCTACCCACCTTGCCGCGGAAAACATTGAGTTGACGCTTCAGCCCTGCGCGGACCAGGCTTGCGCGGCGGCGTCCAGCCACTTATGGCTGGTGCGGCCCATCCCCGGCGATCAGGGCTATATCAATTACGTCGAGCGCTCATACCCGTATGGCTCGACCCAGGCAGGCCAGCGCGAGCCCCATCATGGCGTGGAATTTTTCAACCCGGCCGGGACGCCGGTGCTGGCCGCGGCCAAGGGTGTGGTGGTGGTGGCCGGCGAGGACACCGCCTCCAGGTATGGCCCCACGACCAACTTCTACGGCAACCTGGTGGTGATTGAGCACGAGCAGACGTCAGCGGAGCGGCCCGTCTATACGCTTTACGGGCACCTGCGCAGCCTCGACGTCGAAGCAGGCCAGCCCGTGGAGGCCGGTGATTTGCTTGGGGTGGTCGGCTCCACCGGTGTGGCCATCGGCGCGCACCTGCACTTCGAAGTCCGCGTCGGCGCCAACAACTATGACTCCACGCGCAACCCCGAGCTGTGGCTGCTGCCCCTGCCCTACGATGGGCAACCGCAGGGCGTCATCGCCGGCCGCGTGCTCGACCCCAATGGCCACTGGCTGCCCGAGGTGACCATCGCCATCCGCCCCATCTCCACCGAGAGCAACTGGCCGCGCAACCGCTTTATCCAGACCTATACCGACGACCCTTCCCTAAACGCCGATGAACGCCTGCAGGAGAACTTTGCCATCGGCGACATGCCCAATGGCCTGTACTCGGTGTCGGTGAACACCACCAAGTTTTATCAGCAGAACATCACGGTCAACTCGGGCCAGGTGACCTGGGTGACCTTCGTCGTCAACCCGCCCCTGGCGGGCGGCGGCAGCGACGCTACCGAGACGCCGACCGCCCTGCCGACCGCCGCGGCCACGCCACCGCCCCGGCCCGTCGACATCACCCCCGCACCGGAAGTCACCGGCAGCACCCCAGCACCGTGATGACGACCCTTACCGACCGGAAACGCTTCCACCCTGGGCGCCTCGCCGCCTGGCTGGCCGGGTGCCTGCTCGCGCTCGCGGCGTGTACCCCCGCCGCACCCACCGAGGTCCCGGTGGCCTCGCAGGTGGCACTGCGCCTGACCCAAACGGCCAGGGCGCCGACCGCCACCGCGCCGGCGGTCACACCCACAGGCACGGTGACCCAGACCCCGACAACCACTGCCAGCCCCACCATCACGCCCACCCCCACGGTCAGCCCAACGCCGACGATCACGCCGACTCCCACCGAGACCGGCACGGCCACACCCGCGCCGCGCGCCACGGTGGAGCTCAGCAGCCTGCCCTACCCGCCCCCCGCCTTTAGCGGCGAGAGCCATTTTTACTTTGGCAGCCCGGGGGCCGGCTTCATCGCCAGCTCGTACCGCTATGGCTCGGTCGGTCCGGGCCAGCGCTTTGCCCCCCACCATGGCGTGGACTTCTCGGCCGGGGCCGGCGAGAACCTGGGCGCGGTCGCGGCCGGCACGATCTACTACGCCGGCCGCGACCTGGAACGGCTGTTTGGCCCGCAAAACGACTTTTACGGCAACCTGGTGGTGCTGCAGTTGTCGCAGCCGTGGAACACCCACACCGTGTACGCCCTTTACGGTCACCTCGATCAGGTCCTGGTGCAGACCGGGCAGGCGGTGAACGCCGGGCAGGTGGTGGGCACGGTGGGCGCAACCGGCGTGGCGCTGGGCCCGCACCCGCACCTGGAAGTGCGGCTGGATGCGCCCGACAGCTATTGGAACACCCGCAACCCCGAGCTGTGGCTGGCACCGGCCGGCGGCCTGGGCACCCTGGCGGTGCGCGTCACCAACGCCGCCGGCTTCTATCTCCCCGGCGTGCGCGTCAACTTCGTCTGCGGCGACGCCGCGCCGCGCTACATGGAAACGTATTGGTACTCGGGCGTGAACCCGGATGATGCCTACGGCGAGAACGCCGCCATGATGAACCTGCCGCCCGGCTATTGTGACCTGGAGGCCGACGTCAACGGCGAGAAGCTGGTCTATAAGGATGCGTTGGTGAACCCGGGCGAAGTGACGTTTGTGTGGATGACTCTCGAATAAAAAAAGGGCCGGGTGTCGCCGGCGTTACCGCGCCGCCTCGCCAAACCACTTCACCCGCAGCGCCGGCAGGGTGCCGTCGGCCTCCATATCCGCCAACGCCTGTTCCAGCTTCTTGAGCAGCTCAGGCGCGTCAACGCTGACCGCGATGACGTATGGCTCCGGCTCCAGCGGCGGCCCGGCCAGCGCCAGGGCCGCGTGCCCCTTCAGGAAATCGTAAGCCGAGATCAAGTCAACCAGCGCGGCGTCGGCTTCGCCGTTCTCCACGGCCAGCAGCGCGTCGGCGGCGGTGGTCATGGGCAGCACCTCCACCCCGGCCACGCGCCGCGCCCACTGCCGCGCCAGGGCATCGCCGCCCGCGCCATATTCCACCGCCAGGCGCTTGCCCGCCGCCCAGGCCGGCGGGTCGCCGGTGAGGGCCGCACCATCCGCGCCCCGGATCACCGCCACGGTGCCCCCGACGAAGTAGGGACGGGTATACGCGACCTCGCGCGTACGCTCGGGCTGCGGCACAAAGGCCGAGATCACCGCGTCATCGCGGTCGGCCACCAGCGCGCCCAGCAGCGCGTCGTAGGTAATGTTCTCAAAGGCCACCGCCACCCCCCAATGCCGCCCAATCGCCTCCGCCAGGTCGATGTCAAAACCAAACAGGCTGCCATTGCCATCCACCGCCGAGAAGGGCTGATAGCTGGCATCGGTGGCCACCACGAATTGCCGCCGCGTTTGGATGCGCTGCCAGACCAGGTCCTCGTCCGCGCGCAGGAGCCGGAACGCGCCCAGGCCAACCGCGAGCAGCAAAGCGCCGGCCAGGACTGCCAGCACCAGGGGCCGCCGCCGCAGCCAGGCCACCGCCGCGCGCCAACGCCTCCCCGCGCCGCGCTGATCGCCAGCGCCGCTCATTCAGTCGCCCACGCGCGCACCGCGTCATAAATGGGCTTGGCCACGAACTCTGGCGAAACCAGGGTGAAGTAATCGCCATAGGCGCGCTGGGGGGCCGGATAGCGAAAGGCCCAGGTGCACACCGCCTGCATCCACGGCCAGTGCGCCTCGGCCCAGGCGTAGCCATTAATCGTGTAGTCAATGCGGGCGCCCGGGCTGACGGCCCGCGTCCAGCGCGGCGAGTCGTTCCAGCCGGACTCCGTCAACATCATCCCCTTATCCCCATCGCCGTGGGCCACCATGATCTCGCGCAGCAGCTCGACGCGCCGGAAGTTGAGCGCATCCGCGGCCGGCGGCTCCTCCGGCGAAAACTTGAGGCCATAGGCATGGGCGGCCAGCATATCAAAGTAGTCGCCCGCGCCGGCCGCATACATGCGCTCCAGGTAGATCAGGTCGTTGAGGGCCAGGTCACTGCCGTCCGGCTCCAGCGTCGGCGCCAGCGCGCCGGCCAGCACGATGACATTGGGATCGGCTGCCTTGGCCCGCGCATAAGCGATCTTGAGCAGCGCGGTGTAGCCGGTCGGGTCCACCGGGCGGAAGCCCCATTCCAGCGTGACATTCGGCTCGTTCCAGATGATGACGTAGCGCACCCGGCCTTTGAAGTGCGTCACAAACTGGAACACGTATTCCCCGAACTCGTCGAAGCGGTCCTCCGGCAGAAAGGTGTTGACCCTCGGCGGCTGGCCCGGTTCTTCGCGCGCCCAGTCGGGCACCAGGCCGCCCAGCCGTGCCACCACCTCCAGGCCCTGGTTGGCGGCGTAGTCCACCACCATATCGGCGTGCGACCAACCAAATTGGCCTTGCGCGCCTTCGTGATAGGCCCAGGGAAAGTATTCCACGATCGTCGGCGCGCCCATCTGCCGCACCATCTCCAGCGTGCGCAGCACCTTCCACGGCTCCACTTCGTCGGTGAGACGCGTGTGCGTGCACACCACCGAGTGATGGGTCTGCACGGTCTGCGCCGGTCCTAAATCGACCCGCACACGGGGCGGCCGGGGCCACGTCAAGATGGCCAGCACCAGCGCCAAGCGCAGCAGCCAGGCCGGGTGCCGTAGCAAATTCACGATAATTTGGCGAGCGGACATGCGGGCATTATACCGGGCGAGGCCGGAAAGCAGTCGGCAGTATAGAAGAGGCCCGCGCGAGCGCGGGGCCTCTTTAATTAGTTGGAATGAGCGGGGTCTCTGTGAACCGCTACGGCGTCGCCGTAATCGGGATCGGCAGCGGCGCCACCGCCGCCGTCGTCGGCGTGAGCGTGAACGCCGGCTGCGTGGGCGCGCGGGTGCGGGTCACGGTCGGTGTGGCCGTATGCGTCGCGGTGGCTGAGGGGCTGGCGGTATGGGTCGGCGTGGGCGTCGCGGTGCGCGTCGGCGTGTGCGTAGCGCTCGGCGTCAGCGTGGCGGTGTCGGTCCAGGTGGGCGAGGCCGTGGCCGTTAAGGTCGCGGTAGCGGTCGGGGTCGGCGGCAGGCCCCACCCGCCCACGTTGGTCCAGCGCGCCAGCGCCAGCAAGCCAATCACCACCGCCAGGCCGATGCCGCCGAGACCCAACATGGTGACGCGCGGACGGGAGGGAGGCGCCAAGGGCGGCTCGGACCGCAGGATTTCGGCCGGCTCGCGGCCGGTAGGCTCAAAGGCCACCAGGGTTGGCGGCGGTGGCGGCCGGATGGCCGCCACGGGCTCGGGTTTGGG
>CAYUYN010000155.1:0-3209 GCA_964449185.1 uncultured Anaerolineales bacterium
CGGGCGCTGCTGCGCGTGCCCTACCACGCGGCCGGTCTGTGGCACACCGAGCGGCGTCTGCGCGCCATGGCGGCGCGGGCACAGCCGGCGGCCCCATAGGGGCGCTTCGTTGAACTTGCCCGCCCGGCGGCTCACACGCTTCTATCTCAAGCTGCGCCACCAGGTCTTTGGGCGGCGCTACCGCCGCCTGGTGCTGGAGCGGGTAGGCGAGACGCCCTTCGTCGTGCTGCCGGAGGTGTTCAACCCGGTGCTGTTCCGCACCGGGCCATTTCTGGCCGAGACGGTGGCCAAGGCAGCGCCGGCACAAGGGCCAGGCCGCCTGGCCTTGGACATGGGCACGGGCTCGGGCGTGGGCGCCATCTTCGCGGCGCGGGCGGGCTACCGCGTGATCGCCGTGGACATCAACGCCGAAGCGGTGCGCTGTGCCCGCATCAACGTGCTGCTCAACCACCTGGAGGGGCAGGTGGAAGTGCGCGCCGGCGACCTGTTTGCGCCGGTGGCGGGTGAGCGCTTTGACCTGGTGCTGTTCAACCCGCCGTTCTATCGCGGCGTGCCCAAAAACGCCCTGGACCATGCCTGGCGCGGCACCGACGTGATGGAGCGCTTCGCCGCCGGCCTGCCGGGCGCGCTGGCGCCGGGCGGGCGGGCGCTGCTGGTGCTTTCCACCGACGGCGACGCGGCGGGCATGCTGCGCGCGCTGGAGGCGCAAGGCCTGGCGCACCAGGCCGTGGCCCGGCGCGACTTGGGCAACGAAGTGCTCACGATTTACGAAGCCAAAGAGAGCGCATGATCCTCTTCTACAACCCTCAATCTTCCGGCGGGCGCAAACCGATCCTGCCGCTCTCCCTGCTGGCGGTCGGCGCCGTGCTGGAAGGCCAGCACGATTACTGCATCGTGGACGGCAACCTCGAGCCGGACCCGTTGGCGCGTCTCGATGAGTTGGTGCGGGCTGATCCTGCGCCGCGGCCCCTGCTGGCCCTGACCGTCATGCCAGGCCCGCAATTGCGCCAGGCCATTCCGTTGTGCCGCGAGCTTAAGCGCCGCTACCCGCGCCTGCTGCTCGTTTGGGGCGGCTACTTCCCCACCCAGCATTGGGACGTGTGCCTGCGCGATGGACTGGTGGACTACGTGGTGCGCGGGCACGGCGAGCATGTCTTCCTGCAACTGCTGGACCATCTGCGCACGGGCCTGCCCCTGCCGGCCGACATCCCCGGGCTGGCCTATCGCGCGCCGGACGGCACGCCGGTGACCAACCCCCTGGCGCCCCTGCCGCACCCGGCCCGCCTGCCGGACTTCAACTTCGACCGGGTGCCGGTCGAGCGCTATGTGCGCCGCACCTACCTCGGCTCACGCACGCTGGGCTATCACTCGTCCTACGGCTGCCCGTTCTTCTGCAACTTCTGCGCGGTGGTGAACCTGGTCAATGGCAAGTGGCTGCCGCAAACCGCCGACCAAGTGGTGCGCGCTCTCGACCAGTACGCGCGGCGCTGGGGGGTCAACGGCGTCGAGTTCTATGACAACAATTTCTTTGTGCACGAGGCACGCACGGCCGAGGTGGCCGAGCGCATCCGGCCGCTGGGGCTGGGGTGGTGGGGCGAGGCCCGCATCGACACGCTGCTCAAGTATTCCGAGCGCACCTGGCGCCTGATGCGCGACGCCGGGCTGAAGATGATGTTCATGGGCGCCGAGTCCGGCTCGATGGAGACGCTGAAGCGCATGGACAAGGGCGGCACCATGTCGCCGGAAAAGACCCTGGCGATGGCGGCCAAGATGCAGGACTACGGCATCGTGCCGGAGTTCTCCTTTGTGCTGGGCAGCCCGCCTGACCCAGAGGCCGACGTGCGCCAGACGCTGGAGTTCGTGCGGCGCGTCAAGCAGGTCAACCCGGCTAGCGAAATCGTGCTGTACAACTACACGCCCGTGCCCCTGGCCGGAGACCTGTACGACACCGCTCAGGCCCAGGGCTTCCGGTTCCCCGAGACCCTGGACGAGTGGGTCAGCGACGACTGGCTGGACTTTGCCCAGCGCCACAGCGCCCACATGCCCTGGCTGCCCGACCGCGTGCGCCGCCGCATCCGCAACTTTGAGCGCGTGCTCAACGCCTATTACCCTACCAGCACCGACCTGCGCCTCACCGGCCTGCGCCGCCACGTCTTGCGCGCCTTCAGCGGCTGGCGCTACTGGAGCCGCTGTTACGACTTCCCCCTGGAACTGAGCGCGCTCCAGCGCCTGCTGCACTACCAGCGCCCGGAGACGAGTGGGTTTTAGGCGAGGGTTTGGGGAGTCGACGTGACGGCCGACGCCTTCAAAACCTCCACTCATACCCCAGCCCACCTCCTCAGCGCGGGCGCTTACTACATCCTCACCGGCGCCACCTACCAGCACCAGTCTCATCTTGCCGCCGATGAGCGTAAGCGCGAATGGCACCATGCCTTTCTGTTTGCCACCGACCGTTATGCCTGGTCGGTGAAAGCCTGTGTCGTGCTTTCCAACCATTATCACGTAATCGTGCAAGCCCCCGAAGCTGGCGCCGGCAACTTGCCCAGGTTTGTCGCCAGCTATCACAAGTTCACCGCTCTACGGTGGAACGCCGAAGACGCACAGCCAGGCCGCCAGGTATGGTGGAACTATTGGGACACTTGTTTACGGTCCGAGGCGGCGTACCTGGTACGCTGGAACTATATCCATTGGAACCCGGTGCGGCATGGCCTGGTGGTGCGTCCCGAGGACTATGCCTTTAGCAGCTACCGGCAATATTTCGACGCAGCTCCGGACGAGGTTCGCAAGATTGAGACAAGGTATTCGTTCAACAGTGTCACTGACGTCCCGGATGATTTCTGAACACTGTTATTGGAGTGCGAAGTCTCCGACTTCGCGCCGGCGCGTTTTTTGCGCCGGTACGCGGGTGGCCCTGGCAGAGGCTGTGCCACTTGTGCGTGTACTTCTTCGGACAGCGTGTACATGCCGGAGACCCTATCACGCTCGTTGCGAGCATTCGGCCAACTTAAGCGCATAGACAATGATGCTGAGATACATTCCAAGCGGGCTTTTGCGCCAAGAGGGATGTCGGCCGCTTCGCGAGAACCGCGCCGACGCGAAGTCGGAGACTTCGCACTCCGAAAACCCAAGCGCTGGCTAATGACCGGTGAACGTACGGTTACGCGGTGGCGCCTATTCACCCTGGCCCTCATCGCCATCGCGGCCCTCGC
>CAYUYN010000155.1:3309-9028 GCA_964449185.1 uncultured Anaerolineales bacterium
CGGTTACGCGGTGGCGCCTATTCACCCTGGCCCTCATCGCCATCGCGGCCCTCGCCTTCCTCCTCTTCATCTTCGTCCCCGCCCTCAACACCATGCGCCATGGTTTTCCCACCTACTACGTCTCTGCGCGGCTGATCTGGGAAGGGCGGTGGACGCCGCAGGTCTACGACGACGAGTGGTTCGTGGCCGAGGTGCAGGCGCGGACGCCCAACGCGATTGGCGAGATCTATGCGCCGAACCCGCCGAGCGCATCGTTGATCATGCTGCCGCTGGCCTGGCTCGATATCACTACCGCGCGCCAGGTGTGGCTGTGGGTAAACCTTGGCCTGTTGGCCGCGACGCTGGCGCTGCTGGCCACGCGCATTCCCGCGGACCGGCCCGGGGCGCGCGCTGCGCTGGTGGTGATGGCCCTGCTGTTTGCGCCGCTCCACGAGAACTTTCGCCTGGCGAATGTTTATGGGCTGCTGCTGTTCGTGTTCACCGTGGCGCTGTGGCAGCTTTCGCGCCCGCGGACGACGCCGGCGAGTGCGGCTTTGGGCCTGGCCGCGGGCTTGAAGCTCAGCGGCAGTCCGCTGTGGGTCTTGCTGGCCGCGCGCGGCCGTTGGCGCGAACTGGCCCTGGCCGCCGCGGTGGCTTTGGGCATACTGGCGTTGAGCGTCGGCCTGACCGGCTGGGCGGGATGGGAGCGCTTTATCTCGGTCGTCATCGAGCACGCCGGGGAGCCGGGTTGGGCGGCCGGTACGGCCTTTCAAACCACGCCGAGCTTTTTTCAGCATATGTTTCGGCCTGATGCGGGCTGGAACCCGGAGCCGCTTTGGGCGCAGCCGGCCTGGGTGGCGCGCGCCTGCACATTGGCGGTGAGTGCGGCGGCCCTGGCGCTGCTGCTGTGGAAGGCGCGCAAGGCCGACCTGGACCTGGCCTTCGCCGCCGCTTTGACCCTGGGCGTGGTGCTGCTGCCCTTTGCCGAAGAATATCACTATGTGCTGTTGCTCCTGCCGCTGGCGGTAGCCCTGGGACGTCTGGCGCGCGGTGGCCGGCCCGTGCCGCCTATGGCGCTCGGCTGGTTGGCCGTTGTCACCGTGCTGCTGGCGGCGCCCTGGCCGTACAAGGACCCATGGCTCAACACGGGCTGGCACGCGCTGCTGGCCTATCCACGCTTGTATGGGGGTTGGCTGTTGTGGGGGTGGCTGATGGCGTGTTTGGAGCGGGTTCCTGGTGGGTTTACGGACGTTCACCGGCGTCAACGGATGGAGCAACGGATCAACGGATAAATACAGGCCGTACACGCGCATGGAATTCGCTCTAGTCCCCCTGGCGACCGTACAACCCCAGACCTCGGCCCTGGCACCCGAGCCGGTGGCATCATGACAACCGGCCAACGCCTCACCGGCTGGCTGCGCCAACACGCTGTGTCGCTGCTGCTGCTCACCCTGGTGGGTTGGTACCTGTTGGCCACGCTGCCGTATTTGGGCGACTACCCCGTGATGGAATGGGCGCAGATGCGCATCATCACCCCGGCCTACAAGCTGGCGGTCGACGGCATCTACGGCAACGATCTGCTGACTGGCTTTTACAACGCCGAGCACCGCTACTACGAGTACATGCCCTTGTATCCACTGCAGGTGGCGCTGGCCTTCAGCGTGTTAGGACCGGGCATCTGGCAGGCGCGGGCTGTGTCGGTGCTCGGTGGGCTGCTGGGCGTGCTGCTGACCTTTGCCCTCGGCCGGCGACTGTACGGTCCGCGCCTCGGCCTGCTGGCGGCCGCGGCCCTGGTCCTGCTGCGGCTGGCCCTGCCCGTGCCGGGCGAGGTCGAGCGCATCGGCATCGAGCTCAGCGGCAGCGGCATCCCGGTGCTTGACCTGGCGCGCGTGGTGCGCTTCGACATCTGGGTGCCGGTGTGGGTGCTCGCGGCCTGCCTGTGCTTCTTCTGGGCCAACGCGGGCGGCGCGCGCCTGCGGTATGGTTTCACCGGCACGCTGGCGGGCCTGGCCACGCTCACACATATTTACGGCGCCTTTATCCTGGTGGTCTTCGCCGTCGTCCTGCTGGCGACCGAGGGCTGGCGCAGCCTGCGCCGCGCGCCCCTGTACCTGATGGCGGGCGGCTGGCTGTTGGCGGTGCTGCCGTGGGCAATGTACGTGCTGGGGGACTTCACGGCCTATCGCGGCCAGATGGCCAAGCATGGCAGCCTCACCGACCTGCTGCGCCCGGGCTACTACCTGGACAACTTGCTGCGTGAGCCGTGGCGCTACCTGGCCTGGTTGGGCGGCAGCTTTCGGCATCCCGTCCTCTGGCCGCGGCTGGGCATCTTTTTGTTGGCGGCCGGCGTGGCGGTGGCCACGGTGCTGCTCTGGCGCCAGGCGCGCGCCGCGCGCCGGCCGGCCGATGTCTTTCTGCTCGTGTCGTGGCCGCTGCTGGCCCTGCTGCTGGCGGTGCTGATCCACTACAAGCGCTACTACTATGTGCTGCTGCTGATGCCGTTCCTGGCGCTGCAACTGGCGTACGCCGTGCAGTGGCTCTGGAGCCAGACACGCCGGCGGCCACCGCTGGTGCGCGCCGTGTTGGGTCTGCTGCTGGCGGTCGCTGTCATCGAAGGCGCCGCCGGTGTGGTTCAAAGCTGGAAGTCCGCTCGCGGAACCACGCGCTATGCCGTCCTGAGCGCGAGGCTGCGCGACGCCATCCGGCCGGGAGCAAGCGTGCTGCTGGCCGAGCCGTATTGGCTGGCCCTCACCGACCATGACGCGCGCTCCATCCAGCTCGCCTTTCTGCTTTCGGATGTTCATTACTTTCCACAGGCCCCGCCCATGGCCGAGGTGCTGCGCGGCCTGCACCCGGACTACGTGGTGACCGAAGAGCGCCTGCTGGACATCTACGGCCGCGACCCCGACCAGGTGAGCGACAACGCGCAGGACTGGCGCGAGCTGGATGCCTACCTCCAGCAGCACTGCCCCATCATCGCGGCCGACCTGACGACACCCGACTATGGCGAGGTCAAGGTCTATGAGTGCGCCACGGCGGCGGATCAATTAGAATAGTCCACCGTGACCACGCTCTCCGCCCTGTGGGATACCCTGAAAAGCGCCCGCGCCCAACGCCGCGGCCTGGCGGTGCTGACGCACGCCGCCAACAGCCTGGCGGTGCCCCTGGCCGGCCCGCTGTTTGCCTTCCTCGTCATCCGCATTGCGTCGGTGGATACATGGGGCTCGTTCGTGCGGGCGCTGATCGTGGCGCAGCTGGCGGCGCACATCGCCGGCTGGGGCAATAAGGACTACCTGCTGCGTGAGTTCAGCCGCTACCCGGGCCGGCTGGCCGCCACCTGGCAGAAGAACCTGATCACCCGGCTTGGGCTGATGGTCGCGGTGCCCATCGTGCTGCTGGTCTTGGGTTACCCGCCCGCGCGGGCCGGGTGGCTGGCGCTGTGCGCGCTGGGCCTGCTGCTCGATCAGGCCTATGACGTGGTGGTGCTCTACCGCCGCGCCTTTGTGTTTGCCCTGGTCGTCGAGGTCTTGGGCGTGGCCTTGCTGGCGCTGCCCATCCTGTGGCTCGGTCCGGCCCTCAACGGCGACACCCTGCTGGCGGTCTTTGCGCTTTCGAACCTGGCCAAGGCCGTGGTTCTGGCGCTGCGCTTCCGCGCGCTGGCCACGCCCGGCTGGGCCGGCGGCTTCGACCTGAGGCAACTGCGCAGCGCCCTGCCGTTTTTCCTGCTCGGCTTTAGTGGGCTGCTCCAATCGCGCGCCGACCTGTATACGGTCAGCGCCCTGCTCAGCGAGCGCGCGCTCGGGCAGTATCAGGTGTTCTCCAACCTGATGCTCTACGGCCAATCGGTGGCGGGCTTCATCCTGCTGCCCTTCGTCAAGAGCCTGTACCGGCTGTCGTACCAGGCCAGCCTGCGCATCGCGGCGCGCCTGGCGGTCCTGGGCCTGGTCGTGCTGGCGCTCTTCCTGCCCGCCGCGCATCTGGCGCTGACGTGGCTTTATTACCTCGACCTGCCGCCGCTGATGCTGCTGTTTGGCGGCCTGTCAATCTGGCCCATCTTCTTTTATCTGCCGATCATCTATGCCCTCTTCAAGGCCGAGCGGCCGGCCGCGGTCATCGCCATCAATGGGCTGGGCGTGGGGGTGAGCGTGCTCCTGAACCTGGCGCTGCTGCCGCGCTACGGCATGATCGCCGCCGCGGCGGCCATGGCGGCCGCGCAGTGGGCCATGGGCCTGGCCTATGTCTTTGCGGCCGGACCGGGCCGCAAGTATTGGGAGCAGACCCCACATGCCCCTGTTGTGTCCGAACTGCCGCGCGGCGATTGACCCGGCCAGCGGGGTGTGCGGGCACGGCCACGCCTTTGCCGAGGTGGAGGGCGTGCTGCCCCTACTGTCCGATGGCTTTGGGCAGCGCCTCGCGGCGTATGAGGCCAAGCTCAGCGCCGCCCGCCGTGCCGAGGGCAAGCACTTGCTGGAGGTGACGGCCTACGAGCAGCTCCCCTTTAGCCGCGCGGCCGAAGCCATGCCCGGCATGCGGTTGGAGTGGCGGCTGCGGCGCTATGACCTGGCCGTCATCGAGAAACTGTTGGACGGGCGCAAGGCGCAGCGCGTCCTGGACCTTGGCGCGTGGAATGGCTGGCTCAGCCACCGGCTGGCGGCTGCCAGCCATCAGGTGACCGCGATTGACTACTTCGCCGATGCCCACGACGGCCTGCGCGCTCGCCGCTTTTATCGGGCGCAGTGGCGGGCCATCCAGATGGACCTGCGCGACCCGAGCGTGCTCGACGAGCCGTTTGACGTGGTCATTGTCAACCGCTGCCTGGCCTTTGCGACCGACCCGGTCGCCTATCTGGAATGCCTCAAGCCGCGCGTGGCGCCGGGAGGCCTGCTCATTATCACCGGCCTGCAGTTTTTCTGGTCGCCGGCGGCCAAGGCGCGGCGCGTGGCCGCCGAGCGCCGCCGCTACGTGGACACGCATGGCTTCGAGCTTTTTCTCTTCCCGACGCGGGGATACCTCGACCGCGCGGACCACCACCGTTTGCGGCTGCATGGGCTGCGGCTCCACGACTATCCACAACTCTGGGCGGCCAACTTGAAAGCCCGGCTGAACCCCTCCCGGCCCCGCCATGCCTATGGTGTGTGGGTGAATGATGGGACGGCGCTGTGAGCGTGGACCGCACACAGCCGGGCGGGGAGGCGGCTGCGACCGCGGTCACGACCAGGAGGGCAGCCGACCGATACCTGCGGCTGTGGCTCCCCGCGCTCGTGCTGCTCGTGCCCGTGGCGGCGTTGAGCCTCGCCGGCCGCTTCGATGGTCTTTACGGCCAGGACCCTTACGCCTATTACGACTACGCCATCGGGCCAGTCCGCGACAGTCTCTTGGCCCTGCGCCCGCTGCCGGCGTTCTTCTGGCCGCCGGGCTATCCGCTGCTGGTGGCGTTGGCTTCCTTCGTGCTGGGTCCGACGCCCGCCGCCGGCCAGCTCGTCAGCCTCCTGATGGGCGCGGCCACGGTGGTGGGCACCTCGTTGCTGGCCAATGAAGTTTGGGTGCCGAAAGGCCCGACGGGTATCACTCACCCCTGGCTGGTGCCGCTCGCCGCGGGGCTTTTGGTGGCCTGCCACCCCCAACTGTGGCAGTCCAGTGCGGTGGTGATGGCCGACACGACCGGCCTGGCGGCCGCCACCTTCGGCGCGTGGGCGCTGGCCCGCTACGGCCGCGTGCGCCGCGGACGCTGGCTGGCGCT
>CAYUYN010000156.1:0-8877 GCA_964449185.1 uncultured Anaerolineales bacterium
GCGAAGTGGCCGCCAGTGAAAGAGACATTGCGGGCGGCCGTCTGGCGCTGGCCGGGGCTCAAGGCCGCGCACACCCTGCCGCTGGCGCTGCCCCTGCTGCACGCCCTGGCCCCCAACGTCGACCTGCTGCGCGGCTGGGTGCTGCTGGCCGGTGCTTTGGCCCTCACCGTCCTGTTGGCGGCCCTGCCCCCAGGCGCGCCGGCCAGGATCCGCGCGCATACGACGCCGCCTCCGCAGCCGTTCCGCGCCTCTTCCGACACGCTGCTGGCGCTCGTTCTCTTTCTTTTGCTCTTCGGTCTGTACTTGCGTACCCTGGCCCCCGCGGTCGGCGAGGCCGATACCTTTGAGTTTCAGGTCGGCATCGCGCGGCTCGGCATTGCCCACGGCTCGGGCTACCCGCTCTTGATGCTGGTGGGCAAGGTCTTCACCCTGCTGCCGCTGGGCGGCACCCTGGCCTGGCGCGCCAACCTCACCTCGGCCGTCTTTGGCGCCCTGGCCGCCGTGCTCGTCGTGCGCCTCGCCCAAAAGCTGGGCGCCGGCCCCGTGCCCGCCCTCCTGTCCGGCCTGGCCTTTGGCGTATCCCCCACCCTCTGGTCGCGCGCCGTCGAGATCGAAGCCTACACGCTCAACGCCGCCCTCGTCGCCGGAATTCTTTGCCTGTCCCTCGACCTCGCGTCGTCGCCATCCGCCGCCCGCCGGCCCGCGCCCCTCACCCTGCTCGCTTTCCTCTTCGGCCTCAGCCTCACCAATCACCTGACCACGCTGCTACTCGCGCCGGCGGTGGTGATTGTAATGGTCATCGCCCTACGGAAAGACAAAGAGAGAGAAAGAGAGAAAGAGGGAGAAAAGGAGCCGTCGTCTGTCGCCCGAAGGGGTCGTCTGTCGTCCGCCTTCCTTGCCCTTCTCCTGGGCCTCTCCGTCTACCTCTACCTCCCCCTCCGCTGGCCCGCCATCAACAACGGCCAACGGCTTTCCCTCGCGCAGTTCGCCAACATCGTCTCGGGCAACGAAGCCAAAGGCGCCTTCCAGTGGGACCTGCCTCTGCGCGACCCGGGCCGTTACGCCATCGTCTTCGACAAGCTCCAGAGCGAGTACGGCTGGCCTGGGCTCGCGGCCCTGGCCTATGGCATCGGTTGGCTAGTGTACGCCGCGTGGCAAAAGGCCCAGCGCAAGCCGGCCGGCACCCGGCCAAGAGGCCTCCTGCTGCTGCTGTTGCCATACGGCGCGTTTGTCTATTTCGGCCTGGCCTTCAACGTCCCCGACCCCGACTTCAGCGCCTTCTTCATCCCTCTGCACCTCATTGCCGCCGTCCTGATGGGCCTTGCCGTGCAATCACTCCTGACCTTCACCACCCGCCATCCACTAACCACTAACCACTGGCCACTCACCGCAGTCCCCTACTTACTGCTGACGGCCTTCTGCCTCCTGCCTCTCCGCTCCCTCTGGCAGACCCTGCCGCGCGTCGACCAGTCCGGTGATTGGGAACGCTACCGGCTGGGAGAGAACATCTTCGGCCAACCCCTGGCCCAGGGCGCGACCATCCTGGCCGACTCACAAAAGATCGCCCCGCTCTACTATCTCCAGGTGGCGGAGGGCGTGCGCCCAGATCTCGAGATCGTGGTGCTGCCGGATGAGGCCGGCTACCGCGCCGCGCTGGATGAGCGGCTGGCCGCCGGCCGCACGGTCTACCTGGCCCGCTATCTGCCCGGTCTGGGCAGCGGCTATGCGCTGCGCTCGGTCGGTCCGCTCACGGAGGTCTCGCCTACACCCTGGACGACGGCGCCCCTGGCCCTGACACCTCCTCGCCAGCCCGTCAGCGCGCCGGACACGCGGCTGCTAGGCTATACCGGCCAGGACGGCGCCGATCTGAGCGCCGCCGCGCCCGGCAGTTTGCCGGTGACCCTGGCCTGGCAGGTCGTCGTGCCGCTGAACGAAAACCTGCTGGTCAGCCTGCAACTGGTCGACGGCGACGGTCGGGTGGCCTGGCGCAGCGCGGGCAGCGTGCCCGTGAGCGGCCTCTACCCCACCAATGCCTGGCGTCCCGGCGAAGTCATCACCGATTACTACGCCCTTCCCATTGCCCACAGCCTGCCGCCCGGCCGCTACCGGCTGCAGGTGGGCCTGTTTCCGCCCTTTGCCGTTACGGACGAGGGCTGGAGCGACGTCAGCGACGTGAGCGTGACGCCGCCCGCCCAACCGGCCGTGCCCCCACACCGGCTGCGGGCACGATTTGGCGACCAGTGGCTGTTAGGCTATGCCCTGGCCGAAACGGCCGCGCCCGGCGCGCGCCTGCCGCTGACCCTGTACTGGCTGCGTTCCGCGGCGGCCGAGCAAGCGGTCACTGCCTTTGGCGAGACCCGTTCCCTGGCCGCCTGGCCGCCGGGCCAGGTCGTCGCCCTGGTCTATGACCTGCAGGCCCCGGCCGCGGGTGACCGCCTGGCGGTCACGGTGGCCACGGGGCAAGCCGCCCGCTGTGGCTGGCTGGTGCCCGTGCGGGCCGCCTGCCCACTGCCGTCTGTGCGTCTCGCCGGCCAGGCCGCCGCCGAGGGCGCCCGCAATTTTGACAACCAACTCCTGCTCAACGCCGCCATGCTGGAAACCCCCGCCGCAGCACCCGGCGGGCAGGTGCGCGTGACCCTGGAGTGGCAGGGTTTGCGCCGCATGACCGAGGATTACACGGTTTTCGTGCACCTCTTGGGGCCGGACGGGCTGGTCCACGGCCAGGTGGACGCCTGGCCCGTCTCGGGCACGCAGGCCACCTCCACCTGGGAGCCTGGCCAACCTATCCGTGACCCGTACCTCATCCCAGTGCCCACCGACGCCCCACCCGGCGACTACGTGGTCGAGGTCGGCCTCTACCTCCTCGCCACCGGCCAGCGCCTCCCGGTCCTCAGCGTAGCCGGCGCGATTGTGGATGATCGGGTACTGGTGGCAGGGTTGGTCATTGGTAATCAGTAATTGCTGCATTTTCCCTACCTCTATTCATGCTATAATCCCGCCGCATCGGAGCGCACATACGCATGACCGAACCGATTACGATCAAAGGCATTCGCGAAGGTCTGCTCGTTACGATTGGCGACTCCGATACCTGGCCCCTGACGTCCCAGGGGCTGCTCACGCGCATCGACGGGGCCACTGATTTTTTCAAAGGCGCCCGCCTGGCCCTGGCCTTGGGGGGCCGCGCCCTCTCGGCGGCCGATCTGGGCCGGCTGCGCGACCAGCTGTCTGAGCGCAACGTGAGCCTCTGGACGGTCCTGAGCGATTCGCCCCTGACCAACAACGCCGCGCAGTCCCTGGGCCTCAACATCGCCCTGCCGGCCACCACGCCCAACCAGCGCCAGGCGCCCGACCGCGAGGTGAACTCGGAAGAGGCGCGCCAGGCAGCGGTCTACCTGCGCCGCACCCTGCGCTCGGGCCGAACCGTGCGCCACAGCGGGCACGTGATCGTGGTGGGCGATGTCAACGCCGGGGCCGAGGTGGTGGCCGACGGCGACGTGGTGGTGTGGGGCCACCTGCGCGGCACCGTGCACGCGGGGGCTGGGGGAGACCAGGACGCGGTGGTCTGCGCCCTGGACCTCTCGCCGACACAGCTGCGCATTGCCAGCTTCATCGCCACGTCGCCGGCGCGGCGCGGCGACAGCCGGCCGGAAATCGCGCGCATTCGGGATGGGCAAATTGTCGCCGAGCGCTGGACCGGCAAGGGCAAGTAGCCCGGCCAGCCGAAAGAGAAGCGGGGAGACAAGCGATGCCGGGTAAAGTACTGACGGTCACCTCGGGCAAGGGCGGGGTTGGCAAGACCACGGCCACGGCTAACATCGCCGTGGCGCTGGCGGCCGCGGGCGCGAAGGTGGTCTGCATCGACGGCGACATTGGCCTGCGCAACCTGGATGTGGTGATGGGGCTGGAAAACCGCATCGTGTACGATCTGGTCGACGTTGTCGAAGGCCGGGCGCGGCTGCGCCAGGCCATGATCAAGGACAAGCGCCTCCCCGAGCTGCACTTGATCCCCGCCGCCCAAACGCGCGACAAGGCCGCCGTCAGCCCGTCGGACATGATCAAGATCTGCAACGATCTGAAGCCCGATTTTGACTGGATCCTGATCGACTCGCCGGCCGGCATCGAGCGCGGCTTCCGCAACGCCATTGCGCCGGCCGATATCGTCATTATCGTCACCAACCCCGAGGTCTCGGCCGTGCGCGACGCCGACCGCGTCATCGGCCTGATCGAGGCCGAAGAGAAGGGCCCCGGCCAGTTGGTGCTCAACCGCGTCAAGCCCGAAATGGTCAAGCGCGGCGACATGCTCAGCACCGAAGACGTACTCGATATCCTGGCCGTGCCCCTCATCGGCATCATCCCCGAAGATGAGGGCATCCTGGTCTCCAGCAACCGTGGCTCGCCGGTCGCCATGGACGACAAGAGCCGGGCCGGCCAGGCCTTCCGCAATATCGCGCGGCGGCTGTGCGGTGAAACGGTGCCCTTCTTATCCATGGAAGACAACCGCGGCTTCTTCCAGAAGCTGGCCGCGCGCATCGCCCGTCCCGGAGGCTGGAATGGCTAACTTCTTCGAGCGGCTCTTGGGCCGCACCACGGCCGGCAGCGCCAACACGGCCAAGGAGCGGCTGCAACTGGTGCTCATTCACGACCGCACCGACATCTCGCAGGCCGTCATGGATCAGATCAAGGACGAGATCATCGCCGTGATCTCCAAGCACGTCAGCATCGACCGCACCGGCGTGGACGTCAACCTGTCGCAAACCAACCGGCAGAACAAGCTCATCATCAACATCCCCCTCCTGGCGGCCATGAGCGGCGGCGGACGGAAGAGAAGGCGGTAATTCGTAATTCGTAATTGGTAATTGCGGAGGGCAATTACTAGTTACCAATTGCCAATTACTCTTATTGGTATATGGAACAGGGTAAAATCTGGCGGCACTTTGACTTTCTGCTCCTCGGCGGGGTGGCGCTGCTGATCATCTTCGGCATCGCCATGATCCGCTCCACCACGCTCACCTCCATCGACACCGAGCTGCAAGCGGTCACCAGCAAGCAGATCACCTACGCCTTTATTGGCGCGGTGATTGTGCTGGTGGTCAGCGCCATCGACTACCGCATGTGGGGCAACCTCTCCGGCGCCATTTACCTGACGCTGATCGTCCTGCTCTTGCTGGTGGAGCTGCTGGCCCAAACTCGCTTCGGCGCGGCGCGCTGGCTGCAAGTCGGCGGCTTCCTGTTTCAGCCCTCCGAGCTGGGGAAATTTCTCATTACGCTCACCCTGGGCCACTTTGTCGCCTCGCGCGCCGATGGGCTCGGCAAGCTCACCACGGTGATCCGATCCCTGGTGCACGTGGGCCTTCCCATGGCCCTGATCTTTATCGAGCCGGACCTGAGCACCTCGGTCATTTATGGGGTCATCTGGTTTACCCTCATGTGGGCGGCCGGTCTGCGCTGGCGGCATCTGGCCCTGCTGGCCGGCTCGGCGGCCGTGGCCTTTCCGGTGGGCTTCCTGGCCGTGTTGAACACGAAGGCGCTAAATTACCAGGCCGAACGCCTGATCCACTTCATCATCCCCGACGTCACCTCGATCGATTACCAGGACGCCGCCTACAACGTCAACCAGGCCCTCATCAGCATTGGCTCGGGCGGGCTGTTTGGCCAGGGCTACGGCAACGGCAGCCAGGTGCAGCTGCGCTTTCTGAAGGTGCGCCACACCGACTTTATCTTCTCGGCCCTGTCCAACGAGTTCGGCTTCCTGGGCGCGGTGGTCATCATCGCGCTCATCGCCTTCGTGGTCTACCGCATCTTCCGGGCCGGCTCGCTGGCCCGCGACCTGTACGGCAAGCTCATCTGCTACGGCGTGGGCATGATCATCCTGTACCAGTCGTTCTTCAACATCGGCATGAACATGAACCTGCTGCCCGTCTCCGGCATCCCCCTGCCCTTTGTCAGTTACGGCGGCAGCGCGCTGTGGACCTTCCTCTTTGGCATCGGCCTGGTCCAATCGGTCATACTCAGGCATAAGAAGATAGAGTTCTAAGGAGAGCAATTGGTAATTAGTAATTGCCTGCCCAGTTACTAATTACCAATTGCCAATTACCGCTTTTTTATGGCCCGAGTCCGCTTTGCCCCCTCCCCCACCGGTCACTTCCACGTCGGCGGGGCCCGCACGGCCCTTTACAACGTCCTCCTGGCGCGGCAGACGGGCGGGCAGTTCATCCTGCGCATCGAAGACACCGACCTCAAGCGCAACACGCCCGAGGCCCTGGCCGAACTCCAGGAGGCCCTGCGCTGGCTGGGCCTGCAGTGGGACGAGGGCCCCGGGGTGGGCGGGCCGCATGCGCCGTACAACCAGACGGCCCGCAAGGAACTGCATCTCCAGCACGCCCAGCAGCTCATCGACAGCGGCCACGCCTACCCCTGCTTCTGCACGCCCGACCGGCTGCAGGCCGTGCGCGCCGAGCAGCAACAGCGCCAGGAGAACCCGCGCTACGACGGCGCCTGCCGCCGGCTGGATCCGCAAGAGGCCGCCGCGCGCGCCGCCGCCGGCGAGAGGCACACCCTTCGCTTCAAGGTGCCGGCCGAGGGCAGCACCACCGCCCACGACCACCTGCGCGGCGACATCACCGTCGAGAACCGCTACCTCGATGACTACATCCTGGTCAAGTCCGATGGCTACGCCCTGTACCACCTGGCGGCCATGGTGGACGACCACTTGATGGGCGTCACCCACGTTCTGCGCGGCTCCGAGTGGCTGGGCACCTTTCCCGTGCACGCGCTCATCATCCGCGCCTTTGGCTGGCCGGAGCCGGTCTGGCTGCACCTATCGGTCTTCCTCAAGCCGACCGGCAAGGGCAAGATGAGCAAGCGCGACGCCACCTCCGAGCAGTCTATTTTCGTGCTCGGCCTGCGCGACCTGGGCTACGTGCCCGAGGCCATCAACAATTGGATCGCCCTGATGGGCGCCAGCTTTGGGCCGGACGAGAGCTTCTTGACCAGGGAAGACATGATCGCGAAGTTCAGCCTCGACCACCTCAACCCGGCGCCGGCGCGCGTGAACTACGACAAGCTGGATCATTACAATGGGCTGGCCCTGCGCCGCATGGCCGTGGACGACCTGGCGCGCCGCCTCCGGCCCTTCTTCGAGCGGGCCGGCCTCGCGCCGGATGACGACAAGCTGCGCCAGATCGTGCCCATCATCCAGGAGCGCATCGTCACCCTGGACGACGCCGTGGAGATGGCCGGCTTCTTCTTCCGGCCGCCGCCGCAGCCCACCGCCGCCGACCTGCTGGTCAAGGGCCTCACCCCGGCCCAGTGCCTGGAAGGCCTCACGCGCGCGCGCGCGCTGCTGGAAAGCCTGCCCGAAACCGAATTCACCCACACCGGCCTCGAGGCCCCGCTGCGCGCCCTGGCCGACACCCTCGGCCTCAAGCCCGGCCAGCTCTTTGGCAGCCTGCGCACCGCCGTCACCGGCCAGACCGTCAGCCCGCCGCTGATGGAGAGCATGGTCATCCTCGGCCGCGAGCGCACAGTGGAGAGCGTGCGGTGGGCCGAGGCGAGGTTACGTGAAGCGGGGGATCCGTCTCTCCCTTGAGCCGGCCCGCTATCCATGGTAAAATCCCTCTCGCTCTGGGGATTCGTCTAATGGCAGGACAGCACACTCTGGATGTGTTTGTGGAGGTTCGAATCCTTCATCCCCAGCCAGTTTTTTTGTGAAGTTTGTTGAGCGCTCGCGACACCGGCGAGCGTTTGTGTTTAAGGGGACCATTGACGCGTTCGGGACAGGACCATGACGACATTGGACAGCTTGCTGCAGCAGGTTGAGCACCGGCCTTACCCCGTGCAGCCGGGTCCGTGGGTGATGACCCAGGTGTGGCACGACCTGCTCTTCGCGCACTGGCCCGTGCCGGTGGCAGCGCTGCGCCCGGTCGTCCCGGCCGCGCTGGAGCTGGACACGTTTGACGGCCAGGCCTGGCTGGGCGTGGTGCCCTTCGGCATGGATCGGGTCTACCCACGCCGCGCCTTTCCCGTGCCGTGGCTGTCACGCTTCCTGGAGCTGAACGTGCGCACCTACGTGCGCGTGGGCGACCGGCCGGGGGTGTACTTCTTCAGCCTGGACGCCGCCAACCCGCTGGCCGTGGAGGTGGCGCGTCGTTGGTACCAACTCCCCTACTACCACGCGCAGATGACGATGCAGCGCGGCCGCCAGGCCGGCCTGACCTACCACAGCTACCGCACCCACCCCGGCGCGGCGCCGGCCGAGTTCAAGGCCCGCTACCGGCCGAGCGGTGAAGTGGCCTACGCCCGGCCCGGCAGCCTGGAGGCCTGGCTGACCGAGCGCTACTGTCTCTACACCGTCAACCGGCGTGGACAGGTCTTCCGCGGAGAGATCCACCACGCGCCCTGGCCCCTCCAGCCGGCGGTCGCCGACATCGAGATCAACACCATGGCGCTGCCGCACGGCTTGCGCCTGCCCGACGATGGCCGCCGGCCGGCGCTGCTCCAGTTTGCCAGGCGCCTCCTCACGGTCGAGTGGCCGATCGCGCCCGTGCGCTGACCGGGCGGGACACCCGCTTACGCGCGCTCGTCCAAACGGATCAGGACCTGCCCGCGCTCCACCGCCTGGCCCTCCACGACCCCCACCTTCCGCACCACCCCCGCGCGCGGCGCGCTGACGCGGATCTCCATCTTCATCGCTTCGAGCAGCACCAGCGCCTGGCCGCGCTCAACGGCGTCCCCGGCCGCCACCAGCACCCGGCGCACCACGCCCGGCATCTGCGCTTCCAGCGAATTGGCCCGGCCCGCGCCATCCCGGCGCGCGCTCTTCTCGGCCTGCGGCACGCTCAGCACCACCGGCGCCGCCGCCTGCCCCTCCAGCGCCAC
>CAYUYN010000157.1:0-8762 GCA_964449185.1 uncultured Anaerolineales bacterium
ATCCTTGTCTCCCAACATTTCGCCCAACGCCTTGGGGATGATCTGCCATGACAGGCCATATTTGTCTTTAAGCCAGCCGCACTGTTCTTCTTCTCCGCCCTCAGACAGCTTGCCCCACAGCTCGTCGACTTCTTCCTGCGTCTCGCAGTTCACGAACAACGATATGGCTTCAGTGAACTTGAAATGTGGGCCACCGTTTAGCGCGTAAAGTTCCTGTCCATCAAGCTGGAATGTCGCGGTCATTACCTTTCCGTCTGGTCCGGGAGTTGTGCTCACAATCCTTGAATTCTTGAAGATAGAAACGTAAAAGTTCATCGCCTCTTCGGCTTGGTCATCGAACCACAAGAATGGGGTGATTTTATTCATGTCGTCTCCTTGCAATGATCCTAACTTAATATGTCTAGCGCTGTCAAATGCTAAGGCTGAAGCTTGACGCGAGATGAAAACCTAAGACCCGACCACTGATGGCCGCTTCTTAACAGTAGTTCCCTCATTTCCCTTAGTTCCTTGCACTACCGTCTATTTACGGTAGACTCACCCCATGTCCGCCGAAAGTCTGCGCGAACCGGTCACGGTGCCCCTTGCCGACGGGGCCAGCGTGCGCCTGCGGCCTATCCGCCCGGAGGATGCCCCGCGCCTGCAAGCCTTTCACAGCCGCCTCTCGCCTAATACCATCTACCTGCGCTGGCTGGCCGCGCACCCGGTGCTGTCGGCGGCCGAGGCCGCGCAGCTTTCGGAGGTGGACACCCTCACGCGCATGGCCTACATCGCCGTCACGGGCGAGGCCGGCAGCGAGCAGATTGTGGGGGTGGCGCGCTATGGCCTGGTGGAGCCGGGGGAGGCCGAAGCGGCCGTGGTGGTGGAAGATGCCTACCAGGGGCGCGGGCTGGGCACGGCCTTGCTGGGCCGGCTGATGGAATATGCCAAGGCCCAGGGCGTGCGCATCTGGCTGGCCGAGATCAACGCCGAAAACGCGCGCATGATGCGCTTCATCAACCGCGGCGGCTTCCCGGTCGCGCGGCGCTTTGAGGGCGGCTCGGTGCAGGTGCGGCTGGATATTTCGAACGATAAGGGCTGACGGCCCCGTTTTCATTTCTGTTTACCATGACAAACGACCACTAAACGCATTACATTCGTCCCTAGCGTCACCCCGCCGGTCATGGAAAAATACACCCAATCAGATCGTCTTCAGGGAGAAAGCTACATGACCAACCGCCTGCTTTCGCGCCGCAAGTTTCTGACCCTGGCCGGGTTGAGCACCGGGCTGGGCGCGGCGGCCTGTGTCCAAAATGCCTCGGTGGCGCCCCCGCCGGTGCCCACGCTCGACCCCAACGCCGCCCACGCCGACATGACCCTGACGCCCGCCCAGGGCGAGGGCGATATGGACGCCCTGCACAAGGCCGGGGTGGAGACCTTTGTGGCCAACGCCGGCCAGGATGCGGCGTTCTGGCGCCGCCCGATGGAATATCGGACCGAGGACGGCGTCAAGGTCTTCGAGCTCACCTGCACGCAGGGCCCGTGGGAAGTCGAGCCCGGCAAGGCCGTGGACGCGATGCTGTACAACGGCCTGGTGCCGGGGCCCGAGATGCGCGTGACCGAGGGCGACCGGGTGCGGGTGATCTGCACGAACGAGATGACTCAGAGCACGTCCATTCACTTCCACGGCGTGCGGGTGCCCAACAGCATGGACGGCGTGCCCTTCATCACTCAAGACCCCATCCGGCCGGGCGAGACCTTCACTTACGAGTTCACGACGCGCAACCCAGGCTCGCACATGTACCATTCGCACCACAATGCCGCCGAGCAGGTCACCAAGGGCCTGATGGGCGCCTTCATCATCGAGCCCAAGGACCCGGCCGCCGACCCGCCGGTGGACGCCGAATACACCGTCATCCTCAACGACAGCGGCATCGGGCTGACCATCAACGGCAAGAGCTTTCCGTACACCCAGCCCATCGTGGCCAAGCTGGGGCAGACGGTGCGCCTGCGCTACATGAATGAGGGGCTGCTGATCCACCCCATGCACCTGCACGGGTTGGTGCAGACGGTCTTTGCCAGGGATGGCTGGGCCTTGCCGCAGCCGTTCCGGTGCGACACGCTCAGCGTCGCCCCCGGCGAGCGCTGGGACGTGACCGTCGTCTGCGACGAGCCCGGTATTTGGGCCTTCCACTGCCACATCCTCTCGCATGCCGAGTCGGCCCACGGCATGTTTGGCATGGTGACGGCCCTGATCGTCGAGGCTTGAGCCGTGCCTGAATTAAAGTGGTCGTCTTGAGCGGGCTTTGCCCGCTCAAGACGACCACTTTAACAATGCTGAGCTGGGGCCATTGCCAACTACAAATGGCCCAATACGACTTTCACCTCGGTCCCCTCCCCCACCCGACTCTCAAGCTCAATCGTTCCCCCCAGCGCCTGCACGCGGTCCTGCATGTTCAGGAGGCCGTGGCCCACGCGGCGTTCGGCCGCGGCCGGGTCGAAGCCGCGGCCGTTGTCCTTGATGGTCAGGTGTACCCCGTCATCCACGGCCCGCAGGGTCACGGTCACGGCCGTGGCCTGGCTGTGCTTGGCGGCGTTGCTCAGCGCCTCCTGGGCGACGTGGAACAGCGCCAGGCGCGCCTCCGGCCCGAGGGCGCGGTCGGCGTTTGGCTCGGCGGTGAAGTCCACGGCGATGAGGGTGTTGGCCCGAAACTCCAGCAGCAATTGCTGGAGGCCGGCTGCCAAGTCGTCGCCTTCAAAGCGCCGCGGGCGCAGGTCGAGGATGTAGGCGCGGATGTCGCGGATCGTCGTGTTGAGCGCGTCGCTGGCGTCCCGCAGTCGCTCACGCGCGCCGGCCACATCGCCGTCGGCCAGATGGCCGTCCATCACTTCCAGGGTTAGCCCCACCGCGTAAATGGATTGAATGATGCCGTCGTGCAGGTCCATGCCGATGCGCTGGCGCTCTTCGACCACGCGCAGCTGCTGCACCTGCCCATACAGCCGCGCGTTCTCGATGGCCAGGCCCGCGTGGCGGGCCAGCAGCTCCACCAGGCGCTCGTCGTCGGCGCTGAACTCCTCGGCGCCGCGCTTGTCGGTCAGGTACAGGTTGCCCAGCGTGCGGCCCTTGTGCCGGACCGGCGTGCCCAGGAAGCTCTGCATGGGCGGGTGGTGAGGCGGGAAGCCGTAAGAGCGCGCGTCGCGGGTAAGATCGCGCAGGCGCAGGGTCTGCCCACCGTGCAGGATGACGCCTAGCAGGCCATGGCCGCGCGGGCGGTGGCCGATGCGGGTCTCGGCCGCCTGGGTCAGGCCGGTGGTGATGAATTCGGCCAGGTAGGTGCCGGCTTCGTTGGGCACGCCCAGGGCCGCGTAGCGCGCCTGGGTCAGCCGGGCCGCGGCGGTGACGATGCGCCGCAGGGTCTCCGCCAGCGACAGGTCGGCCGAAAGCGACAGAATGGCGTCCAGCAAGGCGCGCAGCTGTGCGGGGCTGGCGCGGAACTGGCTGGGGAACGCGGAGGGGTCACTGTCCATGCCAAGCATTCTAAGAGGCTTGCGCCGTCCTGACCAGCCCAGCTTAAAGGTTGCGCATAATCTTGGGCAGCGAGTACAATTTTAGCATGTCACGCCAACGCATTCTCCTGGTCGACGACCACGAGGTGGTCCGGCTGGGGCTCAAAGCGCTCATTGAGCGCCAGGCGCACATGGAGGTCGTGGGCGAGGCCGCCAGCGCGACCGAAGCCGTCACCAAGGCCCTGGCGTTCAAGCCGGACGTCGTGGTGATGGACATTCGCCTGGCGGGCGCCAGCGGCATCGATGCCTGCCGCGAGATCACGGCGGCCCAGCCGGGTATCAAGGTGATCATGCTCACGAGCTACGCCGAAGACGAGATGCTCTTCGCCGCCATACGGGCCGGCGCGGCCGGCTATGTGCTCAAGCAGGCCGGCGGGCAGGATGTCATTCGCGCGCTCAACGCCGTGGCCGAGGGCCATTCCCTGCTGGACCCGGCCCTGACTGAGCGTATCTTCGTTGAGGTGCGGCGCGCGGCCCACGCGCAGGAGGTCTCGGCCTTTGCGCCGCTCACCGAGCAGGAGCGCCGGGTGCTGGCCCTGGTGGCGGACGGCCGCACCAACCGCCAGATCGCGCAGGCGCTGCACCTGGGCGAAGGCACCGTGCGCAACTATGTCAGCAGCATCCTGGGCAAGCTCAGCGTCTCCAACCGCGCCGAAGCCGCGGCCTACGCCACCAGGTATCACCTAAAAGACGCGCTCTAGCTCAACCACAGCAGCTCCTAAATGATAAGCGGTGGGTTTGGAAACGGACGAAGTCCGATTACAAACCCACCGCTTGTGTTTTGGCGCAAGCAAACCGTTAGTTCATCTCAGGCGGCGACGCCAGGACGCCTTCCAAGCCGCTGTGCCGGTCAATCTCCCACGGGTAGAGGATGCGGGCATCGGTGACGGCGGCGTAGTAGGTGGGCCAAGCCTTGGTGAAGAGTGTGCGCGTGGGGTTGTAGTGCAGCACGCACAGCTCTGGAAAGCCCCCGGCGGCCTCCACCCGGTTCTTCACGGCCGTAATCGTCCGGCCGCTGCCCCACACGTCATCCACCACCAGGGTGCGGCGGCCTGCGATCAGGTCATTATCGGGGAACTGCAGGAATTCCGGCCAGGCCAGCAGCTTGGCCTGGCCCATGGCCGTGGGGAAGCTGATGCTGGCGGTCAGCACGTACTTGAGGTCCAGCGCCTCGCAGATCAGCCCGCCGGGCACGATCCCTCCGCGCGTGATCAAGAGAATGGCGTCGAACGGCCGGCCGATGAGCTGCGGCAGCAGCGAGTCCATCAGCCGGTCGACGTCCTCCCAAGTCAGCATCTCTTGTCGCATAGGCAACTTTCCTGGTTGTTCCTTTGTAGGGGCGTTCAAATTGAACGCCCCTACCCCGCCGTAAACGTGAGCAGAACCCGCTCAAGCGAGGACGTCCCAACGAGCGGCGAATATAGCACCGCGCCGCGCCCGGCGCAACTGGGATGGAAGTATAATCCGCCGCATGGCTACCCTCCTCAACCTCGCCCACAAATCCCAATACGACCCGGATGCGGCGGCTTCGCGCAATGACTGCGGGCCGGCCTGTCTGGCTATGCTGCTCAACGGGCTGGGGGTGGCCGCCACCACCGACGCGGTCTTCCAGCGCACCGGCGCGGCCGCCGATGGCTACGTGTCGATGGCCCAGCTCATGCGCGTGGGCGAGAGTTATGGCGCGCCCTTGGAATTTCGCAAGGGCTGGAAGCTGGGCGACCTGCGCGCCCGCATTGACTTAGCCAGGCCCATGATCGCCCTGGTGCATTACGGCGCTTTCTCCGAGCTGGAGCCGGGCGTTTCGACCCAAAGCCCCTTCCGCGGCCCGCACTTTGTGCTGGTGGTGGGCTACGATGATGACTCCGTGGTGGTAAACGACCCTTTGTGGACGGGCCCGCGCCGGGAAGAGGGCGCCTTCCGGCGCTGGCCTAACGCGGTTTGGGCCCAAGTCTGGGGCCGCTGCCACGAGGACTGCGACCCGCAGGGCCGCTGCAACCCCGACCAGGCCGTGCTCATCTCGGTGCGCGGCCTCAGCAGCGCCCTGCGCGCCCAGGTCCCCGCCGACCTGATCCGCCGCCTCCGCGCCAAGGCTGCCTTCGACGGCCAGCCCGAACCCAATCTCTCGCAGCCGGCCAGCCTCGACCGCCAGCGCCAGGCCCTCGGCGCCTGGGGCCGGCGCACCACCGCCCACCGCGTGCTGAGCACGGACACCCTCTGGCGGCTGGCCCGCGCCTATTACGGCGACGGTGAAAAGCTCAAGGTGATCCAGCTCTTCAACGGCCTGGCGCCTAGCGACGTCATCCACGACGGCCAGGTGCTGCTCATCCCCGAGCCCGTTCTCAGCGGCGTGGTGCCGGCGGAAAGGCGGCCGGTGGGGGCCACGTTGGCGACACCGCCTTTGTAAAACCGTGTGTGGGTGTGTAAGTGTGAGAGTGTGTGGGTCTCTTTCACCCACATACCCACATACCCACACGCTTCGCGTCACACACTCTTTCCTATCAAGACCCACGCCCTCCCCTCCACATGCGTCAGCACCACCACCCGCTCCTCCGGCCCTTCCAGCCGGAGCTGCTTGATCAGGGCTTCGGGCTCCAGGGGTGAGCCGCGCTTCTTGACGGTGACCCGGCCGACGTTGAGGGCGCGCAGGCGTTCGCGCAGGCGCTTGAGCTGGAAGGGCAGGGCGTCTTCGATGGCGAACGCGCGGGCGAAGGGCGTGGGCCGCAGGCGCGGCGCGGTGAGGTAGGCGATGTCGGGGTCGAGCTGGCGCGCTTCAAGCTGGGCGGCCAGGGTGGTCACCAGCCCGGCGCGCAGCACGGCCGGGTCAGGCTCGTACAGATAAGCCTGCGGCGGGCCGACTTCGCTGCGCGCCGCCGGGTCCGCCAGCAGGGTGTGCGGTCCCGGCAGCAGGGTGGCGCGCCGCGCCGCCGTGCGCAGCGGGCCAAACCACAGCGCGCACTCTTTCAGCGCGCCGCGCTCGGAAATGAACTCCACTTCCGCGTCGTAACCGGCCAGCTCGTCCAGGTCCACCCCGGGCGAAAGCTTGACCCCGCCGGCCGGGGCGTGTTCCAGCCAGGCCCGCACCTGCGCCAGCGGCGGCTCGTAGTCGCGCACCGAAAACTTGCGCCGGCCGCCCACGCGCCGCGCCGGGTCAAAGAAAAAGGCGCGGGCGCCTGGCCAGGGCAGGGTGGTGAGGTCGCCCTCCACCCAGGCGGCCCGCTCGCGCAGGCCATACGCCGCCAGGTTTTCCGCCGCCATCGCCAGCCGCAGCGCGTCCCGGTCCACGGCCGTCACGTTGGGCACCACACTCGCCAGCCCCAGGCTGTCACCGCCGATGCCGCAGCCCAGGTCGGCCACGTGCGCGCAGCCCGCATAACGCCCGGCGCGATAGCGGCTGATGCGCTCGCCCGAAGCCTGCTCCAGCGCCTCGCGCGTAAAGTACATGGCCGCCGCGCGCGAGAACTTGGCCGCTGCCTTGGCGCGCAGGATGGCGGTATCCAGCGCCGCCTTCGCCAGCGCCGCCGAATAGTCCTTCTGCAAGCGCTGCAAGTGCGCCAGAAAGGTCTCCGCGGTGGGGACCCGCGCCGTGGCCGCGGCCAGCGCGGCCTGGCCGGTCGGGGTCAGGAGTTCCTGAAACGTGGCGAGGTCCATGGCGTTGGGTATTATAGTGTCTGGGCGCGCGCGGCTCACCCGGCTCTTATCTGCCTGTACGATAATGAGTAAGCTGCTGTTCGCAGCGCTTGGAGGTATCTTGCCCGTGCCCAGCTACTCTCGTCTGCTCCTGCTCTTCCTCGCCTTCTTCCTTGCCGCCTGTGCCAGCCCGCCCGCCGGCCAGGCCACCGCCGAAGACACGGACGGCTGGGTGGAGCTGGGCAGCGATATCGTCATCGACGAGTCCACCTTCGAACGGGTGACGCCCCAGCCGGTGGCGCCCGTGACCATGAGCCAGGCCGAGGCCCAGGCACAACTGCCCTTCGCCTATGCCTTGCCGGCCTGGGCGCCGGAGGGCTTCGTCCTACAGGATGAGGTCGAGGTCGTCCAGCCTGAAAGCGGCCTGGGCTACATGAGTGTCAGCCTCATCTGGCTGCGCGCCGACGAAGCCGCGCTGCACCTGCAAGTGGCCCAGGCCGACGACGATCAGCCCGCCCTGGGCGCGGCCGGCAGCAGCCAGGCCGTGACGGTCAACGGCCAACCCGCCAGCCTGGTCCACGCGACCCACCTCGGCGCCGAGCGTCTCTCGCTCACCTGGCCGCGCGGCGACCTCACCTACACCCTCTCCGCCGAAGATGGCGCCGCCACGCCCGAGGACCTCCAGCGCATGGCTGAGTCAGTGGCGGGCTGACGGTCGCCGTTGCCTGGCTCTCGCGCATTGTAAGATGGGTCTGGGGTTCAAACAGACGTCATCGCTTTCTCGAAGAGCGGGATATTACAAAACGGCGTCCGTCCCATATGACGCTCAAGTAGCCCAGATAATTTCCAGCGGATTTTGAAGCGGATTTAGCAGATTATGGTTTTTGGCGGCTTGTGGTTTTTAGGTCATACGGCGGTTTTTGTCGCCGCGCTGCCATCCGCCAAATCCGCTTTCCAATCCGTTGGAGATTGATCGGCGACAGCCTTTCTCTTATCCGTTGCCATCCGCTTCATCCGTTGACAAGGGGGGTTGGGTTTGAATACTGTTATTCTTCGCCCGTAATCGCCTGCGCCGGCGCCACCGCTAACACCGGCCCGGCCACTGCCCCGGCCGCGCGCAGCGCCTCGAAGCTGGCGTTGAGCAGCAGGGGCAGGGTCCAGTCCCGCGCGGCGGCGGAGGGGAACTTAGCCACCTTGTTCACCCCGCCAATGGCGCCCGCCAAAATCGCGGGCTGCATAAAGGCCACCGCCTTCACCAATGAGCTAAACGCCAGCAGCCGCGGGTTTTCGCCAGGCGCCGGCACCATGGTGGCGGCGCGCCATTCCACGCGCTCGCCGGGCGCCAGCTTCCAGGCTGGCTTGTGGGGGGTTTGGGTGACCAGCAGGAACAGGAAGCGGGGCAGGGGTGCGCTGCCACCGGCCGGCGCGGCGGCGGCCAGTTGCTCGGCTCGCGCCAGGGTGGAGATCACTTCCGGAGGCCGCTCGCCGCGGTAGAGCGTCAGCGCGCCCTGAGGCTCCACCAGGCAGTGGACGCAGCCCGCCGCCACCAGCGCCGCCAGCAGGGCCTCCGGCTCGGCCGCGGCCGCCAGGAT
>CAYUYN010000158.1:0-8655 GCA_964449185.1 uncultured Anaerolineales bacterium
GTCGAGGGCACGGCGGTGCCCCGGCGCGGGTCCAGGGCCGAGGCCGCGTCCAGCGCCCGGCCCAAGGCCTTGAACAGCGCCTCGGCCTGGTGGTGGTCGTCGCGCCCGTAAAGCACGCGCGCGTGCACGTTGGCGCGCAGGTTCACGGCCAGGCTTTCGATAAAGTGATCGACCAGCGAGGTCGGGAACTGCCCGATGGCCGGGCCATGCCAGGCCGCCTCCACCACCGCGTACGGGCGCCCCGACAGGTCAATGGCCACAAAGGCCAACGCCTCGTCCATGGGCACATAGGCCGAGCCCATGCGCACGAGGCCGCGCTTGTCGCCCAGGGCCTCGGCCAGCGCCTGGCCCAGCGCCAGCGCCGTATCTTCAATGGTGTGGTGCGGGTCGATGTGCAGATCGCCCACGGCCTGGACATGCAGGTCAAACAGGCCGTGCACCGCGATGTGGGTCAGCAAGTGGTCGAGGAAGCCGACGCCGGTCTGGACGGTGTGCTCGCCGCGCCCGTCCAGGTTTACGGTGATCTCAATATCGGTCTCGTTGGTCTTGCGATGAACAGTGGCGGTGCGCATGGTCCAGCCAGTCTCCGATTAGGTGCGGTTAGAGTGTCCTGAGCGCAGTCACAAGTGCGTCGGTCTGCTCAGGTTTTCCCACGCTCACGCGGATACAGTCGGTCAGCCCGGGCTTGTTGAAGTAGCGCACCAGGATGCCGTGCTGCTCCAGCGCCAGCTTCAGCGCCCGCGCGTCGCGGCCAACCACCCGGCACAGCAGGAAGTTGGCGCGCGAGGGGTATGGGCGCAGGTAGGGGAGGGCGGCCAGGCGCTGCGCCAGCCGCTCGCGCTCGGCGGTGAGGCGCGCCACGATCTCGGCCATGTACTCGGCGTCTTCCAGCGCGGCCACGGCCGCCGCGCTGGCAGCCACGCTAACGTTGTAGGGCTGCTTGATCTTCCACAGGTGCGGCATCAAGGCCGCTGGGAAGGCGCCAAAGCCAATCCGCAGCCCGGCCAGCCCCGCCCGCTTGCTGAACGTCCGCAGCACCATGAAGTTCTGGTGCTCCCGCACCCACCCCAGCCGCGACTCACCGTGGAACTCCACGTAGGCTTCGTCCAGCACGACACCAACGGGCAGGGCCAGGAGGCGGCGGAGGTCGGCGTCGGAGATGACGGAGCCGTCGGGGTTGTTGGGAGAAGTGACGAAGAGCAGTTTGGGGGTGCCCACGTCAGCGCTGCGCGCTGTCGTGGGTAAATGGGGGTGTGGGGGTGTGGGGGTGAAGAGAGCTTCGATGGCGGCGACGTCAATGCTGAAGTCGGGGCGGCGGGGCACGCGGATAACGCGGGCGGCATTGATGGCGGCGTCGAAGCTGTACATGCCGAAGGTCGGCGGGCAATCGATGATGGTGTCGCCGGGCGACAGGAACAGCCGCATGATCAAGTCAATCAGCTCATCCGCGCCGGAGCCGGCCAGCAGGTGCTCGGCCGGAACGCCCGTGTCCAGCGCCAGCGCGGCGCGCAGGGCGGTGCTCTCTGGGTCTGGGTAGATGTGCGGGAACGGCAGATTGGCCAGCGCCGCGCGCACCCGTGGGCTGGTTCCATACGGGTTCTCGTTGGCATCCAGCTTGACGATGTCCTCCGGCGCGCGCCCGAGCCGCGCCGACAGCACTTCGAAGGGCAAGATGGGGGTGTAGGCCTCCAGGGAGGCGAGGTCGGGGCGGATGAGGGAGGTGAGGTCCATAGGTGTCTTTAGTTTCCAGTGACCCTTCTCTCCGCCGCGGCGGCGTGCGCGCCCAGGCCTTCCGCTTCGGCGAGGCGGGCCGCGTGCGGCGCGATGACGGCAGTGGTCGCTTCGTCCAGGGCCACCAGGCTGGTGAGGCGCACAAAGTCCAGCACGCTGAGGGGCGAGGCATAGCGGGCGCTGCCGCCGGTGGGCATAACGTGGCTCGGGCCGGCCACGTAGTCACCCAGCACTTCAAAGGAATGCTCGCCCACAAACAGGCCGCCGGCGTGCTTGATCCGCGGCACCCAGGTCCACGGGTCGCGCACGGCCAGGCACAGGTGCTCGGGAGCGTATGCGTCGGCCAGGGCCACCGCCTCGGGCAGGTCGCGCGTCAACACGATGCCCGACCCGCGCTCAAAGGTTTCGGTGATGATGGCGGCCCGCGCCAGCGCCTCGATCTGCCGCGCCACCTCGGCCTGCACCGCCCGCGCCAGCGGCTCGCTGGGCGTCAGCAGGATGGCGGAGGCCAGCACATCGTGCTCGGCCTGTGCCAGCAGGTCGGCCGCCACCCAGGCCGGGTTGGCGTGCTCGTCGGCCACCACCACGGTCTCGGTCGGCCCGGCCAGGCCATCGATCCCGACCACCCCGTACACCAACTTCTTGGCCAGCGTGACGTAGATGTTGCCCGGCCCCACAATCTTGTCGACTGCCTTAATAGTGTCGGTGCCGTAGGCCAGTGCCGCGATGGCCTGCGCACCGCCCACGCGCAGCACTTCGGTGGCGCCCGCGATGGCGGCCGCCGCCAGGATCACCGGGTTCACGAAGTCGGTTTCAGCGTAAGCGGGGTTGGGCGGCGTGGCCACCACGATCTCCGGCACGCCCGCCACCCGCGCCAACACTACCGTATGAAGCACCGTGGAGGGCAGCGGCGCGGTGCCGCCGGGAACGTAGCACCCCACGCGGCTGAGCGGGGTCACGATCTGCCCCATCAGCCCACCCAGCTCGTGCGTCAGCCAGGAGTTCACCGGCTGCCGGCGATGGAACTGCTCCAGCCGCGCGGCGGCGGCGCGCAAGGACGCCAGGACCTCCGGCGCCACGCGGCCCAGGGCGGCGGCCGGGTCGGGCACGGCGAAGCTTTCCAACGCCACGTGGTCGAAACGCTGCGTGTAAGCGCGCACGGCCGCATCGCCCTGCTCGCGCACGGCCGCCAGCACCGCCAGCACCGGCTCCAAATAGCGCGGGTCGGAGTCGATGGGCCGGCGGCGCAGCAGGCTGCGGTCACAGAGCTTCATTGAGTCTCCGCGCGCGCTCGGGCTCTTCTTCAAAGATGTAGGTCACCGGCGAAACGATGACCCCACTGCCGCCCACCGCGCGCAGGGCCTTGACGGCCGCCATCAGCCGATCCTTGTGGACCACGATGGTGACTGAGTGCCAGCGCTCGCCGTCGCGCGTTATGACCGGCGCCAGGGTGGGGCCCTGCAGGCCGCCCAAGTCGGGCTGCGCGAACATGGCCTGGGCGATGGCCTCGGCCGAGGCGCCGCGCATGTTGGCAATGAGCATGTAGTTTTCCTGCCCGCGCAGGTAGGCCTCGATGTACTCAAGCAGCTGGTGCGCGAGCTGCAGCACCTCGGGCCGCTCCTTGAGCGCGGCCCGGTTGGCGAAGAACACGGCCTGCGACTTGAGCAGCACGCCGTCAGCCAGAACGCGCAACCGGTTGTCGCGGAGGGTCTGACCGGACGAGACCAGGTCGGCGATGGCGTCGGCATAGCCAATGGACGGCGCCACCTCCAGCGTGCCCTCGGCCTGGATGAGCTTGACGGCCTCGATGCCGTTGGCGCGCAGGAAGCGGCCCGCCACCACCGGGTATTGGGTGGCCACACGGAGGGGGTGCCCCAGCGTGGGCGCGTATGAGCTGAGGTCGGCCACGCAGTGTACCGGCCAATCCTCGGGCACGGCCAGGGCCAGCGCGCAGTGTCCAAAGCGCAGGGCCTCGTGCAGGATGATGATCTGGCCGTTCTCGCCCCGGCGCTCTTCGACCGCATCCAGCCCGGCGATGCCAAAGTCCACGCTGCCCTCGCGCACCGAGACCACGATGTCGCCGGGCCGCTGGAACATGACCGTCAGCTCGGGCAGCACCGGCACGCTGGCAAAATATTGGCGTGGGTTGGGCTTGTCCACCCGCAGCCCGGCCGCCGCCAGAAACTCGAGCGCCGGCCCCTCCAACCGTCCCTTGGACGGCAGCGCCAACCGAATGTCATTTCGACTCATGCTCACTCCCAATAAAAAAAGGCCCCCCGGTTTTCCGGAGGGCCTTTCTAGCGCGAGACAACCGCCACTATCCTGACTTCCGGTCGGGCTTGGAAAGCAGATGATGATGGTGGTGGGCGAACGTGTTCACGACGGTGCTCATGGCGCGAGAGAATACCACAGCGGGGCGCAGGCCGCAACCCATATGGCTATAGATCGGAGCTGTCGTCGGCGAACGGGCAGCCGCCGGGACCGCTGTGATGCTGATACTGCATCTGGACCGCGGCGGGCGCGGCCTTGCCGCCGAAAACGTGGCGGGAAGCCGAGGTGCCGGCGCGGGCCTGGCCCGCAAAAGCCGTGGCCAGGGCGATAACCGTCAGGCTAAGGGTGAGGTAGAGGCCTTTTTGTCGTAGGGACATAACATCCTCCATAGAGATACGAAAAGGCAACCAGATATGAATAGTATGTCACACAAGCCGGTGACAAGTCAAGCCGTGACGAACCCACTCCGTTATGGTCAGCGCTAAGGCAGTTGGATTTCGGTCGTGAAAAAGGGCTGCGGGCCGGAAGGCGGCACGAAGGTAACCCCCTGCCCGTGCAGGCCGTCAAACAGCCCCATCTCGAGCCGATAAGCGCCGGCCGGCAGGTCGGGCAGGTGCAGGTCTGCCACAAAGACATCCCCCTGGCGGTAGTAGTAGCCTGGCAGACCGGGTGCGTCCACGTTGCCCACCACCTGGCCCTGGGCGTCGATGACGTGCGCATAGGGGCCAAACAGCCATTCGGTCCGCGCCGGTTCCAGGGTATCGACGGCGTAATACAGGCGCAAGACCTCGCCCGACGGCGGCAGATCGTAGCCTACTAAAGTGAGACCCTGCTGGCTCGGCCACTCCAACGGGTGTTCCGGCAGGGCCGAGACTTGCTGGCGCGTATAAGCGGGCACGAGGTCAAAGGCCACAAAGTCTCCCTCGGGGTACTCCAACAAGGCCACGCGCTCGGCCAGCCGTAAACGGGGCGGCGCCTGCCCCCGCCCGAATTGGATGTAAGCGGCCGGCCGGCCGACCGGGAACTGCGGCACTTGCGGCAAGACAGCCCAACTGGCGCTGGCCAGGTCGAGACCAGAGCGTGCGCTGAGCGAGGCCGGCTCCAACGGGGCATAGAACTCGTCCAGCGTGTATTGCGCGGCCAGTTGGCGCACGGTGCGCCCAAACGGCTCGGCGGCGCGCAGCGACAGCTCGTCCAGCGAGGCGCCAATGGGCTGGGCGGCGGTCAGCGTGGCCACGGCCGAAAGCAGGCTAAGCGTGTGGACGCCGAGCAGCAACGCCAGCCCGGCGCCCCACCAACGCCGCGCTAGAAACGCCAGCACCGGCGCGGCCAGCACGTAACCGGCCGGCACCGTAAGTACCAGGTAAACGATGTGAACCGGGTGACGGGTCACCGTCATGGCCAGCACCGGCACGCCCCACCAGAGTAAGGCCGCCGCCCAGAAGCCCGCATCGGGTTCGCGGCGCACCAGCCGCCAGGCGGCACGCGCCACACCGACGATCAGAGCCGCGGCCAGCAGCGTGCTGAGGGCCAGCCCCGCAACCCGGCGCTGTTGCCAGGCGGCGCTGGCGTCATTGCCCCAGGTCACCTCGTAGTCGCGGCCGGTGACCAGGCGGGCGGCATGCTCCAGCGCGGCGCGTTGAACGACCAGGGGTTCGCTCGGGGCGGAGAAGCGCTGCAGCCGCGCGCTCTGCGCCGGCCAATCACGCGCCAACTGTATCCCATACAAGCCCGTGGCCAGGCCAAAGACCACCGCGCCGGCGGCCAACGCGCGCCTCACTGGAACGCCGGCGAGCCCCCGGCGCCCCAGCCACAAAATGAGCGCGGCCGGCGCAACCATCAGAAAGGCCAGCAAATACATCTGGGTCAGCGCGGTGAGGGCCAGCAAACCGGCCAGCAGGCGTGCGCCACGCTGTCGGGATGACAGGCGCGCGGCCCAGAGCGCCTCAGCCAACAGCGTGAAGGCCATCACCGACCATAGGGGCAGCAGACCCTGCACCCACGCGCCCCGGCTGTAGTGGATCAACCACGGACTAAAGGCCGCCAGGGCCGCCGCCGCATTGGCGGCGCCCGGCAGGCGCGGACCAATCATCTGGCGCACCAGACGATAGGTCAACGGCACGACCAATGCATTCAGCGCCGCCACGCAGAAGTGGACACCCCAGCCGGTGCCGAAGGCCGCCCACGGTAACAGGACCATGTACGACATCCCAGCCGGGTTGGAGAACAGGAGGGAGGTGCCCTGCCCCAGCAGCGGCCACCGGCCCGACTGCAGCAGACCGATCGCCTGGGCGATAGGATAAGCGTGATCGATGTTGACGACGAAGTCGGCCAGGCCGTAGAAGCGCAGGCCGGCGCCGATGAGCGTGAGAACCAGTGGCGCACACCACCGCGCCGGGAAGGGCCATGGCATTAGGCGCGGCGCTAGCGGCCGACGACCTCTAAGGCCCGCGCCAGGTCAGCCAACAGGTCCTCAGTGTCTTCGACCCCGCATGACAGCCGCACGAGATTGTTCTTGATGCCCACGGCCAGCCGCTCTTCGGTAGACAGCTCGTAGAAGGACATCAGCGCCGGCTGCTCCACCAGGGTTTCCACACCGCCCAAGGAAGCCGCGATGATGGGGATCGTCAGCGCATCAATGAAGTGGCTGGTCGTCTCCAGCCCGCCGTCGATTTCAAAGCTCACCACGCCGCCAAAGCCCAGCATTTGGCTGCGCGCAATGGCGTGGTCGGGGTGCGAAGGCAAGCCGGGGTACCACACCCGCTGTACCTTGGGGTGCTGGTCCAAAAACTCGGCCACGGCTTGGCCGGTGGCGTTCTGCTGCTGGACACGCAGCGCCAGGGTCTTCAGGCCGCGGTGCAGCAGGGCGGCATTGTGCGGGTCGGTGACGCCGCCCAGCACGCCCAGCGACTGCCGCAGCGACTGGATAAGCCCGGCCTTGGCCACCACCACGCCGGCCAGCAGGTCGTTGTGGCCGCTGAGGTACTTGGTGGCCGAGTGCACCACCAAGTCGACGCCGAAGTCCAGCGGGCACTGGTTGATGGGCGTGGCAAAGGTCGAGTCGATCAGGGTCTTCACCCCATGCCGGCGGGCGATCTCGACCAGCCGCACGAGGTCCACCACGCGCAGGTAGGGGTTGGTCGGCGATTCGGAAATGATCAGGCGGGTGTTGGGCTGGATGGCGGCTTCGAGCGCGTCCAGGTTGCCCATGGGCACCACGCTGGTGGTGATGCCCAGGCGCTTGAGGAAGGTCAGGCAGAATTGGCGGGTGCGGCGATAACAGTCGTCGCCGATGACGATGTGGGCGCCGGTAGGCAGCATGGCCAGCAGCACCGAGGTGACCGCCGCCATGCCGGAGGCAAACAGAATGGCGCCCTCGGCGTGGTCCAGCGCCGCCAGCTTGGCTTCGCAGGCCGCCACGGTGGGGTTGCCGTAGCGGCCATATTCCACGCGGCCATCGGCCCCGCCCCACATGTGCGCTTCCTGGAAGGCGCACAGGTCGGCCGTATCTTCAAACGTATAGGTGGCCGTTTGGACTACCGGCACCGTCAGCGAGTGATAGGCATTGGGGCCTTTGCGGCCGGCGTGCACCGACGCCGTGGAAAGGCCAGGCCGCGCGGGCGCCGCCGGGGGAGGGGTGAGGGTGCGGGCTGGCTTGGTTTCAAGGTCAACCGTGGACATGCCGTCTCTCCTTGGAGTTGCCCTTATCTCAAGAGAGACCTGGGGACCAAAACAAAAAGGCCCCATCATTAATGAGAGGGGGCCTTAGAACGCATGGGCGCCAACTCTCATCTTCCAGATTCTGACGAACACAATGTCGTCAATCTTGCTTGCCGGAATTGGCACCTTGCTCTGATGGTGAGCAGGTTGTCGAGGCATCATCGGGCCGGTCCCTACGCCTCTCTGGATAAGAGTGTTACGATATTTAATTGTCAGGCAGTATAGCACATGGCGGCGGCGCCGTCATGGGCAAGTTGCACAAAAGCCTGGGCCTTCTCATTCTCGGCCTGCCCAGACCCCCCGGTCAAGGGAGCATGATTTGTACACGGATTACACGGATCAAGGCGGATGGCACGGATAACCTATTGCGCGTTGGCCTCTATCAGGCGCTCTACTATTACCACGTCGCGCCAGAGGCCGTCGAGTTGGCCGTGCTTCTCGTAGACCCCCACCTCGCGGAAGCCGACGGAGCGGCACAGCTCACGGCTGGCCATGTTCTCGGGAAAGATGCGCGAGAGCAATTTCCAGAAGCCGGCAGCGCCGGCGGCCGCGATGAGCGCCTGCATGGCCGCACGGCCCGCCCCCCGCCCGCGCGCCTCGCGCGCCACGTACACTGAGAACTCGGCCACGCCGCTGTAACACTCGCGCGGGCGGTAGGTGGAGGCGGCCGCGAAGGCCAACACCTGACCCGCGTCTTCCACAACGACCACCGGGTACCGGCCAGCAAACCAGCCTTGGATGTCCGCGGCCGTGCGCGGGCGCGTTTCGAAAGTCGCGACGCGGTCCTCAATGCCCTGGTTGTAGATACGGGCGATGGCCTCGGCATCGTCGAGAGTAGCTGCGCGCGAAGGCATAGGCAACTCCGGTCAGTGGTCAGTGGTCAGTGGCAGCAACATTGCCGCCGAAAGCACAATTGCTCGTTACCAATTACTA
>CAYUYN010000159.1:0-8641 GCA_964449185.1 uncultured Anaerolineales bacterium
TCCAGCTCCACACGGGCGACACCGCGGTTGACGCCGTGCGGGTTCTCGACCGTGATGGCATAGGTGCTGCCGCCGTGGCGGACGGTGGCCTTGAAGCCCTTCCAGGCGCGCGGCAGGCACGGGTCCACGACGAGGGCGCCGCCGCGCAGCTTGAGCCCCAGCAGGCCTTCCACGCCCAGCCGGTACATCCACGCGGCCGAGCCGGTATACCAGGTCCACCCGCCGCGGCCGGTGTGCATGGGGTGGGCGTATACGTCCGCGGCGACGACGTAGGGCTCCACTTTGTAGCGCTGCGCCTCCGCGGGCGTGCGCGCATGGTTGACCGGGTTGATGAGCGCGAACAGCTCGGCGGCGCGGTCGCCCAGGCCGCGCTCCACGTAGCCCAGGATGAACCACAGCGCGGCATGGGTGTACTGCGCGCCGTTCTCGCGGATGCCGGGCACGTAGCCCTGGATGTAGCCGGGGTCAGGCCGCGACTGGTTGAAGGGCGGCGCCAGCAACTGGATGAGGCCGGCGTCCTCGCGCACCAGGCGCTCCTCGGCCGAGGCATAAGCCTGCTCCACGCGCTCGGGCGCGCCCGCGCCCGAGAGGGCAGCCCACGACTGCGCAATCGAGTCGATCTGGCACTCCTCGTTCTGCGCCGAGCCCAGCGGCGTGCCGTCGTCAAAGTACGCGCGCCGATACCAGGCGCCATCCCAGCCGTGGGCCTCCAGGTTTTGCTGAAGCTGCGCGGCCTGGGCCGTGTACCGCGCTGCGCGCTCGGGCTCGCCGCGTTCGGCGGCCACGCCCGCCCACGCCCGCAGGTTGCTGTAGAGGAACCAGCCCAGCCAAACGCTCTCGCCGCGGCCCTGGTGGCCGACGTGGTTCATGCCGTCATTCCAGTCGCCGATGCCCATCAGCGGCAGACCGTGCTGGCCAAAGCGCAGGCCGTTATCCAGCGCCCGGCAGCAGTGCTCGTAGAGGCTGCCGGTCTGGGTGGTGGGCGTGGCGGGCACAAAGGCCTCGTGCTGGTCGGGCTCCAGCGGCGGCGCATTGAGGTAGGGCAACTGCTCGTCCAGCACGCCGGTGTCGCCGGTGGCCTGGCTGTAGTAGTGGGTGACATACGGCAGCCACAGGTAGTCATCCGAGAAGCGCGTGCGCACGCCCTGGCCATTGTGCGGGTGCCACCAGTGCTGCACATCGCCCTCCACAAACTGGCGCGCGGCGGCGCGCAGCAGGTGCGCGCGCGTGAGCGCGGGTTGGGCCAGCACCAGGGCCATCACGTCCTGCAATTGGTCGCGAAAGCCATAGGCCCCGCCCGACTGGTAGAAAGCCGACCGGCCCCAAAGGCGGCAGACCAGGGCCTGGTACAGCAGCCAGCGGTTGAGCATGACATCCAGGGCCGGGTCGGGCGTCTCCACCTGCACCGTGCCCAGCACCTCATCCCAAAACGCCGTAATCGCCTCCAGCGCGGCCTGCACCGAGCCCGGCTGGCGGTAGCGATTGATGACCCCGCGCGCCGCCTCGCGGTCGTGCCCCTGTCCCAGCATGAACAGCACCTCGCGCGTTTGCCCCGGCGGGATTTCCAGGCGCACGCGCTGCGCCGCGCACGGGTCGAAGCCGGCCCCCACCCGGCCGGAGAGCACGGCCCGCGCCATGGCCGCCGGCCGCGCCAGCGAGCGATTGCGGCCGATAAACTCGGTGCGGTCGGTGGTAAAGCTGGCGGTGGGCGCGCGCTTGCCCCGACCGCCTTCGGCCGGCGCCAGCGGGGCGGGGTCTTCGGCCTCAAGGTAGGCAAAGCCGATGCGCTGGGCGAAGTCGGCCGTGTAGGTGTTGCGCGCAAACAGCGCGCCGGTCTGGGCGTCGCGCTCGGTGACCACAAAGTGCTGCGAGCCGGCGCGGGTGCTGCCCAGCACCCACTCGGCGTAGGCCGTCACGGTGAGCGTGCGGGTCTGGCGGCTGAGGTTCTTGAGGCGCAGCCGCACCAGCTTGACCGGGTCTGCGCGCGGCACGGTCACCAACAGCGTCTGTTCGAGGTCGTGGCTGCGGCGCTCGTAGACGGTGTAGCCGGCGCCGTGCCGGATGGTGTAGGGCTGCGCGTCGTGTTCGCGGATGGGCAAGGGCGTGGACGTCCAGATTTCGCCGTTGGCATCGTCGCGCAGGTAGAGCACCTCGCCGGGCGGGTCGGTGACCGGGTCGTTGGACCAGGGGGTCAGCCGGTTCATCTGGCTGTTCTCGGCCCAGGTGTAGCCCAGGCCGGTGTCGGTGGCCAGGCAGCCGAAGCGCTCATTGGCCAGCACATTGATCCACGGCGCCGGGGTCATCTGCTGCGCGCCGAGCGTGATGATGTACTCGCGGCCGTCGGCGCTGAACCCGCCCAGCCCGTTGAAGAACTGACGGCCGAGCTGGTCGGTGGGCGCGGGCGGCGGCGCCGTGCGCGGTCCGGGCAGGCGCACGGCCTCGGCCTCGGCCTCGGTGATCTTGGGTGGGGCACCGGCCGGCGGTCCCTGGCGCGGTGAACGCGCCAACTGATCGGCCAGGGTGCCCAGGTCGCCATCCAACACCACGCGCGCCACGGTCAGCAGCAGGACGCGGTCCTCGTGGGCCATATGGTCGCCGCGGCGCAGGAAGACTCCGCCCGGCTTGTCCTGCCAGGGGCGCGAGAGCGAGGTGTCGATGAGGGACTGGATCTGGCCGTGCAGGACCTCGGCGTAGGTGGCCGGGTGTTCGTTAAAAATCAGCAGGTCGACAATGAAGGTGTTGAGCCGCCAGTATTCGTGCGCGTGCAGCAGTTCGCGCACCAGCTCCAGCTCGCCGGCTTCGTCCACCTGCACCAGCACGATGGGGTTATCACCCGACAGGCCGTGACCAAACAGTCCCGACTGCCCGCGCACGTTTTGGCTGAGGATGTCCTCGGACGCGCGCAGGGCCGGGTCGGGATAGAGCACGCGCGAGGCAAGCCGCTGGAACAGGTGGGCCTGGTCATCGCTGATGTTGAGGTGCCGCAATTGAATCTGGCTGTAGACCCAGGCCAAGTCCATGGCGCCGTCGATCAGGCGCACATCGCAGTAGCGGTCGGCCAGAACCTCCACGCCTTCGCGCGAGAAGGCCACGCCGGTGATAAAAGTCAGGCGGACGCTTTCGCCGGGGGCCAGCCGCACCGTGCAGCGCAGGCTCATCACCGGGTCGAGCACGGCGCCGGTGGTGTTGGTCAGCGGCCGATCCAGCGCCTCGGGGTTGCGCGGGCCACGGCCCCGGCCCAGGAAGCGCGCCCGGTCAGTCTCGTGCTCGACCTCGCTCAGCAAGGCGCCGGAGGCCGTCACCTGGTGCAGCGCCCACAGCGGGGTCTGGCTGGCCGAGCGTGGCCGGCGCCGGAAGAGCAGGGCCTGGCGCGCGGGCAGATATTCCGACTCGATGAACAGCTTGCTGAAGGCCGGGTGGGCCAAGTCGGCGGCCGGCACGTCCAGCGCCACCTCGGCATAGCTGGTCACGGCCAGGGTGCGCGGCCGGCGGCTGAGGTTGGTCAGGGTCACCCGCCGCAGCTCCAGGTCATCGCGCGGCGAGATGACAATCTCGGTATCGGTCTGAATGCCGTTGTCGCGCCGGCGAAAGACGGCGCGGTCGATGGCATAGCTCACCTCATAAAACTCCGCCTCGCGGCCCGCCGGCTGATAGCCCGACGACCAGACCTGCCCGCCCAGGAGGTCCTTCACATAGATGAAAGTGCCCCAATTGTCGCGAGTGAGGTCGGGTCGCCAGCGCGTCACGGCCAGGATGGGCGCGGGCTGTTTGTCGGGCGGCATGTAGGCGCTGTAGCCGCCGCCGGCATTGGTCACCATCACCTGATAGGAGCCGTTGGAGAGCAGATGGGCGCGCGGCGTGAGCGTGTGCGGCGTGTTGAAGGTGCGCACCGCCCCGACCGGCTTCGGCACCGGCGACGGGCTGTCCGTACCGCCATCCAGCTCGGCGCCGGGGTGCGGCTCGATGAGCGCGACGTGGCGCGGCAGGCGCTCCTGCAGCAGCAGCTCCACCGCGGCGATGGCGGGCTCGGCGTGGAAGCGGCGCAGCATGGGGTTGGCGTTGAGATAGTTGTCGAGCGCCACCAGGCTCATGCCCTGGTGGTGGGCCATAAAGCTGCGCACCAGCCCGGCCCGCTGGCCGCGCGGGCGACGGGCGGGAGTGTAGTCGATGGCCTCGTAGTAGCCATACGCGCCAACCAGGCCCTCGCGCGCCAGGTGCTGGAGGTTGGCATAGGCCGCCTGCGGCTCCAAGGGCAGCGCCAGGAAGGTGGCATAGGGCGCGATCACCAAGTTGTCGGCGCGCTCGCGCTTGAGGCCCAGCTCGGGCACGCCAAACGACTGGTACTGGTAGTTGAACTGGTAATCGAACGCGTAGAAACCGGACTCGGAGATGCCCCACGGCACGCGCCGCGCCAGCCCATACTGCTGCTGCGCCTGGATCGCGGCCCGCACTGATTGGGCCAGCAGGGTGTGCTCGAAGTCGCGCACGAGCAGGCTGGGCATCAGGTACTCGAACATGGTGCCGCCCCACGACAGCACCGCCAGCCTGCCCCCGGCCCAGGTGAGCGGGCGGCTAAGACGAAACCAGTGGCGGGCGGGCACCTGGCCCTCGGCAATGGCCACCAGGCTGGCCAGGCGCGCCTCAGAGGCCAGCAGGTCGTAGTAGCTGTTGTCGAGCCGTTGGGTGTGGTTGTTGTAGCCGATGGTGAAGACTTGCCGTTCGGTATTGAAGAGAAAGGTGAAGTCCATGCGGCGGGCCAGGCCTTCGGCGCGCTCCGCCAACTCCAGGCAACGCGCCTGCACGCCGGCGGCGGCACCGGCTGGGGCGGCCAACAGCGCCTGCTGCGCCGCCACTTGCTCGGCCAGGCGCTGGCTCCAGTAGCGGATTTCGGCCGGCGCCTTGCTCTCGGCCCCGGGTTCCAGCGCCGCGCCGCGCTCGGCCAGCGACTGCGTGAGAGGCACGAGGCGCGCCCACAGCGCGCCCCAGGCGGCCGGATCGGAACCGGCTTCGGCCAGGTGCGCGTCCAAGCGCTGCAGCTCGGCCAGCATCGGCTTGAGCGCGGCCGTGCGATTGTGCTCCACGGCGGCGCGCAAGGCGCGGGCGGTGTCTTCCAGACCGGCGTAGGCGGCGGGCGAAACGACCGGCGCCTCGGCGATCTCCAGGCAGGCCTGCTTAAGGGTGATCAGGCTGGCGGCCAGGTTGCCGCTGTCCACGGTGGAGACATACTCGGGCGGCAGGGGCTGGAGAGTCTGGGAGTCGTACCAATTGAAGAGATGGCCGTGCCAGCCCTGAAGACGATCCAAGGTGTTGAGCACGCGCTCCAGCCGGTCCAGCAGCTCCGGCGCGGTGATGTAGCCGAAGTCGTAGGCGGCCAGCGCTGACAGCAGCAGAAAGCCGATGTTGGTGGGCGAGGTGCGGTGCGCCACAATGCCGTTGGGCTCTTCCTGGTAGTTGTCGGGTGGGAGCCAGTTGTCGTCGGGACCGGCGAAAGTCTCGTAGAAGCGCCAGATTTTGCGGGCCATCACGCGCAGCTCGCGCTGGTAGGACTTGGGCAGCGGGCGCAGGGCGCGCGGCCGGGCGGGCTGGCCGACGTAGAAAGCCAGGAAGGGCGCGGCAACCCAGGCCAACGCAATGGGCACGGCGGCCGGCAAAGCCCCCGGCCGCAGGAAGGCCACGGCCGCGAGCGCGACCACGGCCAGCACCGGCGACGACCACAGGACCCAGGCGTAATCGCCGAGGGTGCGGGCCTGGCCGTGCTCCACCACCGCCGCGCTTTGCCACTCCAGCAGGTGACGGCGGGAGAGGCCGCGCCGCACCCCCACGCGCAGGATGGCATCGACGTCCACCAAGGCCTCGTTGAGCAGCAAGCTGAGGATCAGCAGCAGGCGTTGACCGTTGAGGGCCGTGTCCTGCGCCAGGTTGCGGAAGTAGGCCAGCCAGGGCTCGCCCACCGGGTGCAGGCCGCTGTCGAGGACCAGGCTCAACAGCACCGGCAAGCAGACGGACAGCAGCGCCGCGCCGGTCCACAACCAGGGCGAGCCCGGCAGCACCAGCCAGCCCAACACCAGCAGCAGCACGGCGGCGGGGGCAACCAGGCTCTGGCGCAGGTTGTCGAGGATCTTCCAGCGCGCGATGAGCGGCAGGGGATTGCGCTCGTAACCCCCCAGCCCGTTCGGCACGCGCGGCAGGAGCCAGTTGAGGATCTGCCAGTCGCCGCGGATCCAGCGGTGTTGGCGGTGCATAAAGGCATCGTAGCCGGACGGGAAGTTCTCGAGCAGTTGTACCTCGGTGAGCTGCCCGACGCGCACATAGGCGCCCTCCAACAGGTCGTGGCTGAGGAGCAGGTTTTCGGGGAAGCGGCCGTCGAGCACGGCGCGCATGACGTCGACCGCGTAGATGGCCTTGCCAATGTAGCTGCCGGCGTCGAACAGGTCTTGATAGACGGTGGAGATGGCGGTGGAGTACGGGTCGAGGCCGCTGTCGCCGGCCAGGATGCGGGCGAAGCGCGTCTCGGTGGCGGCCAGGGCCGTGACGGCGGTGCGCGGCTGGAGGATGCCATAGCCATGAGTGACGATGCGCTTGGTGGGATGGACCACCGGCCGGTTGAGTGGGTGGGCCATGGCGCCCACCATGCGCCGGGCGCTGTTGATGGGCAGCTCGGTGTCGGCGTCGAGGGTGATGACGAACTGAATGTCCGGCAGGAGGGTGGGGTCGCCAGCCTCGAGGGTGTAGCTGGTATGCGGGTCGCCGCGCAGGAAGCGGTTGAACTCGATCAGCTTGCCGCGCTTGCGCTCCCAACCCATCCACACGCCTTCGCCGGGGTTCCACAGGCGCTGGCGCTGAAAGAAATAGAAACGATCGCCCTGCCCTTCGCTGTAGCGCTCGTTCAACTCGCTCACGCATTGCTTCGCCGCCGCCACCAGCGCGGCGTCCTCCGGCCGGTGCTGCTCGGGTGCGTCGGAGAAATCGCCCAGCAAGGCAAAGTGTAGGTAGGCCTCGCGGTTGGCGAGGTAACGGATCTCGAGATTATCGAGCAGGCTGCGGATGCCAGCTTCACTGCTGAGCAGGGCCGGCACGACCACCATGGTGCGGTACTGGGCGGGGATCTCGGCGGCAAACTCCAGCTTGGGCAAGGGGCGCGGCGGCACATAGATCGTGACTGTCCTGTTGATGGCGGAGATCGCGATCACGCTGGCGGGGATGACGCCGAGCAGGCCCAGCAGCGCCAGGCCCCAGCCGCTCAGGCCGGACTGCGCGGCATAGACCAGCAGGCCCGTCAGGCACAGCGCGGTAATCAGGACGAGGCTGCCGAGATAGACCCCGGCGGCGTGGCGCCGCGCCCAACGATTGAGCTGTTCGGACGGCGGCGAGCGGTAGCCGAGGTCGGCCTCCAGCGCGGCGAGCCCCCGGTCGAGCAGGTAATAGCCGACATGCTGGGTGCGGGCATCGGCGACCGGGGCGCTAGCGGGGAGAGCGGCCGGGCGCTCGCCGCGGGCGAACTGCACCACGCGGGTGGCCACCTCGGTATCGGCCAGGCGCGTGCGCTTGCTGAGCCGTTCCACCACGTGGCGGTAGCGGTCGCGCGTGGCAAAGTCCATGGCGGCATACACGCCGCCGGGGTCCTGGCGCAACACGGCTTCCAAGGCGCTGACGGCTTCAAAGAAGACAGCCCAATCGATGGCGGCCAGCGTGCGCATGCTGATGACGACGTTGCCGACCGAGATGCGGTTTTCGGCGCGGCGCTGGTGCTCGTTGCGCGTCATGGTTTCGAGGTTGGTGCCGCGCTCGCTCAACCACTGCTCCAGCCAGTGCACCACCGGCGCCATGGCCGGGGACTGGTCGCGCAGTCGCTCCAGCAGGTGCACGATCAAGTCTGAGTCCAGGCCGCCGTAGTTCTCGGCCAGGTCGGCCACCACCAGCACAAGCTGCGTGGGAGTCCCGGCCGAGAGGCGCACCAGCCGGTTGGCCCACAGGGTGGCCTCGCGGCGTTTCTGCTGGGTGGCCAGGGCCTGGGTCACCATGCGGCGCAAATTTTCGACCAGGCCAATGCGCAGCATGATGGCGACGGCCCACAGCTCGCCGGTGGTGAGAGGCGTGACGCTCTGATAGGCCTCCACAAAGCGCGTCAGCACATCCAGGTCCAGCCGGCTGTCGGTGTGCGCGAGCAGCTCGAGCGCCAGGCTGTAGACGCGCGGGTAACCGGCGTAGGGACCGTCGGCCAGCTTGGGCAGCTCGCGGTAGAAGGCGCGCGACAGGTCTTGTTTGATTTGGTGCAGGTGGTTCTGGACGATGTAGAAGTTGTCGAGCAGCCACTCGGCGGCCGGCGAGACCGGCTGCTCTTCTTGGACCTCAGCCGCGAAGAGGCGCTGCGCGGTGAAGAGGGCCTGGCGGTTGCGTTGGAGGCGCGCCAGCAGCTGGCGTGACTGGCGCGGGTCGGCGCTGAGGCGGTCGGTGGCGGCCAGGGTGCGGGCGTGCGCTTCCAGCCGCTCGAGGCCCATCACCTCAGCGCGGATGGGCGGCTCGATGGCCGCCGCAAGCTGGAGCTCGCTGCGCAGCCGCAGCAGGGGGAAGACACGCTCGGCCCACGTCATATCAGGCCGGCCGGCCCGCCAGCCAGGCCTGCCGGCGGCGGATGCCAAAG
>CAYUYN010000160.1:0-8574 GCA_964449185.1 uncultured Anaerolineales bacterium
CAGCAGGCCGATGGCCCAGGCCAGCGCGGCGCCGGCCGCCGTAGCCAAAATCCACACACGCGACCAGCCGGGCGTATCGGTTGCGGCTGTTGTTGTTGGATCACTGGAACCCGTGGGGGTCGCTGACGCGCTACCGAACCTGCGCGGCTGCAAACGACCACAATCGGCCGTCAACGTCAGCCGCCTGCTGGCCTGGTGCGGCAATAACCTGGGGCGCGGCAGGGCCGACCTGGCCGGCTTGATCGCCTGAGATGCAGCCCCAAACACGGCGCTGCCAATCAGGTCGCCGTCACGCTGCCCCGTTACCAAACTTCGAACGATCACGCTGCTCCAACCGTTCGGTTGGAATTGCCAGCTCCTTGCCCAGATCGAACAGGAACTTGGTCTCCAGCGTGTACACGTTAGCTTCGAACATCTCGCCGTACATTGACAGGCAGTAGACCTTGTGGTTAGGGTCGTGCAGATGCTCGCAGGTGGCCGTCAAGAGGTAATCCTGCACGCCAGATATCGCCAGTCCGCTGTGTCTGTCTCGGCTATCGAGCACCCCCAGGCCCATCTTGCCGTACCCGGCCTGGCACTGTCGCCAGCCACCCACGCAGCATGGCCAAGCTCGCCCGACAGTCTTCTGTGGGATCGTAATAGGCCGGATTGTGCTCAATACAAATTGGCCCCGCGTAGGCCAGCCGTTGCAGCGTCGCCACGCAGGCGGCCAGCGGCACACAACCAGCCCCGAGACGACACGACTCTTCCTCGCCCGGTGCCAGCACATCTCGCAGGTGGATGTGCACCAGGTGCCCCGCCAGCTTCTCGATTGCAGTGACAGCGTCATAACTGTGCGTGGCGTAGCTACCGGTGTCCAGGGCAGTTCCAATGACCCCCTCGGCACCGTCACCAATCCGCGCGAGCATGTCTTCGGGCGTTTTTTCAGGATGATTCTCCAGCCCCAGCCTTATGCCATGCGCCTGCAGGATTGCAACGGCAGCCTGGCGATCATGATCTAGCAACGGTGCAACGCCGGCCAGGAGGGAAACGTCTAAAGCCGCCGCCAACCCGCAAGCGGCTTCAAACTCGCCCACGGTGTGACCGAAAGCACCTGCCAGGCTCACCACCTTTAGCCCATGTTGGCGAAGCAGGTCACGCGCCACCCCGATATGGTCGCTGGTCGCCCACTCCGGATTGAGATGGGCTGTCCACAGGTCAAGTGCGTCAAAGCCCATTGCCCCGACTGCAAGGAGCAGTTCTTCAAATCGCTGCGGGAAGGTCGCTATCGGCTGGAAGTAGGCATTGGACGCGTTATCGCCCTGCCTCCAGCCTTCGGTCATCGAATAGCCAACTTCTCTTGCAACGAAGTTGGCCGTCATAAACGAAATAGGGTTCATTCCCGCCGCTTAGCAGGTTGTCTCTAGCACTTGCGTCTGGCCGGTTTCGGCGGCCTTGTACGCCTTCTCGATGATCTCCACCACGTGCCGCGCCTGTTCGCCAGTCGCGCGCGGTGGGCGATCCTCGAGAATTGCATCGACCAAATCCATGATATCGGCGTATAGATGCGGCTCTTCCAGCAGGACGTGCTCGCCCTGTATATAGGGCTGGGCAGTGAGCGGCGCATAGAATTCTCGCGGATCGCCGCCTGGCGCCGCAGCGTCCGGCCAGCGGCCACCCTGAACTTCAAACCGTGTTGCATACCCGCTGGCGTTGTCAACCTCGGTGATCTCGATTGCCCCGGCTGTGCCGTACAGGCCCATACCCCCCCATGGGATACGCGCGCTGGCATGGCAGTCGGAGCCTGGTGTGACTGCTAGAGTGCCAGAGGCGAACTCCATAAGTACCAGGTGGTTGTCATTGACCTCCACGGGGATGGTCTTGCTGCGCCAAGTCCGCTCTGGGATTCCACGGTTGGCCATGGCCGTGACGCGCCGGACCGGGCCAAGCACGCTTGTAATAAGCTGCAGTGAGTACACGCCGACGTCGGGCAGCGGGCCACCGCCCGGGCGGTAGTACCAACTCGGGTCAATCTCGGCCAGCGCGCCAGACCCAGAGCGAATTGCCTCAGCCACGTGACCAAAACCAATGGCGTAGGTATAGGCCAAGTACACCTTGCCCACCACGCCGTCCGCGATAACTTGGCGCATTTGGTGCGTAGTCGGAAAGAGTTCGAAGCCAGGCGCGGCTGCCAGCTTGACGCCAGCCCGGTCGCGAGCCGCCAACAGTTCGTCTGCTTCCGCCAGCGTAGAGGTCATGGCCTTCTGAACATAGACATGCTTACCGGCCTGAATAGCCGCCATGGCATTCGCGAAGTGATACGGGATAGGTGTGACGACCAGTACGAGATCAACCTCCACACCGTCGAGCATGTCTTCGACGCTCGTAAACCATGCGGGGATGTTGTAGCGCCCAGCCGTTTGCTGAGCGCGCTCGGGAACCGTGTCCACAACTGCGGCCAGTTTGACTTTCTCCCTGGCGTCAGCCAGGCTCAGGTGAGGCAAAACGCCGCGTTGAGCCACACTACCACAGCCGATGAGGCCCGCTCTGAGTGGTTGCTGCATGGGTTGGTCACTCCCTTTGTCTGGAACCGTCCTAACCGGGCAGCTCCAAAATGCGAATTGACTACGGCGCCAGATGTTAGAAGGTGCTCTCGATGGAGAGCATCTCGTGCCGCCCGGCGAAGATGGCCGCCTTTTCAATGATTTCGATCACGTGTACGGCCTGTCGCGCACTGAGGGTCGGGATAGCATCCTTTTGGATGCAGTCAATGAGGTGCTCAATGCCCAGTAGATGGTCGGGGCCGGCAGCCCTCCCAGTGCGCGGCAGCTCAACTGCCTCCCAACCGCCGGCAGCCCGAATCACCTCCACGGGCGCAGATACGTCCAGCAAATTGATGGCCAGTGTGCCCTGTAACCCGTAGATTTCGAGCTGGGGGGCCCGCGAATCCTGGACACAATTGTTGGCCGAGACCGTGGCCAGGCGGCCGCTGCCAAAATCGAGCAGCAGGTGCCAGTTGTCGTCAACTTCTACGGGCACTTCCTGGCCCTGCGCCGGACCATCGGCCGCCACAAAGCTTCGTCGGGTCCGGCCCGACATTGCCGCCACGCGCTTGACCGGTCCCAGCAAACCCGTCAAAGCGTGCAGCGGATACACGCCCATGTCCATCACCGGGCCAGCGCCGCGGGCAAAGAATTGGCTCGGGTCAGAGCTATAGCCGCTCCACGGGGGCACCCCGCCATGACCGTAACCACGGGCGGAAAAGACCGGTCCGATAGCCATTTCTCCTATCAGTGCCTGTGCGCAACGCACCTGTGGATAGAGCATGACCGAGGGCGCACAGACCAGCTTGAGCCCGCGACGCTCGGCCTCCGTGCAGAGGCGCTGAGCTTCTGCCACCGTGGTCGCCAGCGGCTTCTCGCTGTATACGTGTTTGTCTGCCTGCAGCAAGGCCAGCGTGGTCTCGGCATGGCGCTGGATGGGCGTCAGGTTGACTACGGCGTCAATGTCGTTTTCTTGGAGCATCTGCTGGTAATCGCCGCGGTGATACCAGGACCGAAAGCCATAATCGGTCGCGGTCGCCTGTGCGCGAGCTTCCGACATGCCACATACGGCCACCAGCTCAATCCGATCTGACAGACGATGTAGCTCCGGCAAATAGTCGCGGTGGGCCACGTCACCACACCCCAGAAATGCCAGGCGGATCTTGTCCATTTCTTAGTCCTTATGACTGCGCGCGCCCGGCAGCGGCCCCAATCAGGCCCGCATCGGCACCCAAGCCGGCCGGCAGAATCGGAAGGCCGCGCGACGCCGCACTCCAGATGTGCTGACACGCGGATTGCACCAGGCTGGCCCAAAACAGCCCCCGAGCGCTGCCCAACCCGCCGCCGACAATGACCGCATGCGGATCGATGATGTTGACGAAAAAGCCGAGGGCGTTGCCGATGGCTGCACCGGCGCTGCAGACGACCTGCACGGCACTGAGCTCACCCATCTCAGCGGCCGCGCCCCATTGTTTGAGAAGGATTGGGTCATACTGGTCTCCTGCCGAAGGCGCCCTACACTGAATTATAGGTGGTCAGTGTTCAGGCCATTATAGAGGCAGAGGGTACGCCAAGATAGTTGACAATGCCCGATAAGTAAGTACAATGTTTGGTATAGACTACTATAGCTTAATACATGTATAGTCATAATCATGCCGAACAATGAAGAGGTTGGCGTGGATTATTGTCAAGTCAGTTACAACTTTCACCGATGGTAATAGACAAAGCCATACCCATCCCGCTCTACTTTCAACTGGCTGAGCACCTGCGCGAGCAGATTGAAGTGGGCCAGCTCAAACCGGGCGACCAACTGCCCTCGGAGCGCGAGCTGGGCGAGCAGTCAGGCATCTCGCGCATGACGGCCCGCCAGGCAACTATGTACCTGGTGCGGCAGGGCCGGCTGGTGGTTCGGCCCGGCATCGGCACCTTTGTGGCCGAGCCGAAGCTCACGCACGACACCCTGCACCTTCTCGGCTTCACGGAAGAAATGCTTCGCAGCGGCCAGGCCCCCACCTCGCAGGTGCTGGAGCAGGCGCTCGTTATGCCTCCGCCGCGAGTGGCGGCTCGCCTGAACCTTCAGCCTGGCCAGCCGGCTGTCAAGATCGTCCGGCTGCGCCTGTCGCAAGACACGCCGCTGCTGCTTGAAACCGTCTTTGTGCCGGGGCCTCTGGCGCCTGGCTTGGAAAATGAAGACCTGTCGCAGGCCTCGCTGTATGCCCTGCTGGAGGAGAAGTTTGGGCTGGCCCTCGATCATGCCCGGCAGACGCTGGAAGTGACGATTGCCAACGACGGCGAGGCGCAGCTATTTGGCGTCTTGCCCGGCACTATGATGCTCCTTCTAGAAGGCGTTACCTACACTGCCGCCAAGCAGTCGGTGGAGGCCTTCAAGGCGCTTTACCTGGGCGACAGGTTCAAATTCGCGCTCGAAAGCCAGCGGCTCAACTGGGGCGGTGGCGCCAGCCCGCCCCGTCTGAGCGTCGTGCTGAGAGACGGCCGTTGAGCGCGCCGCTCATCGCAATCGTGGAGGCACTCGCATGACCCAACCGGTCCGAATTGGCGTGATTGGCTGCGGCAGTGTTTCGGAAAAATACCTGAGGCTGGCCGAGCAGATGCGTGCGCGCGGACGGGCTGAAGTGGTGGCCGCCTGCGATATTGACGAGTCGCGCCGCGCGTGGGTGCGCGCCGAGTATGGGGTGGGGCGCTTCACGACCCGCTATCAAGACCTGCTCGCCCTCTCCGAGGTTGACCTGGTGCTGGTGCTGACCTCGATGCAGGAGCACGGTGAGATCACGCGCGCTGCGCTGAAGGCCGGCAAGCATGTGCTGGTCGAGAAGCCCATGGCGGTCACGCTCGGCGAGGCGGCCGAGATTGTCGAGTTGGCTAAGGCCAGTCCCGGGTGGCTGGTGCCGGCCCCGCACGTGCTCCTGAGCAAGACCTATCAGGCCATCTGGCAGCGCGTGCAGCACGGCGATATCGGCCAGGTGACCCTGGCCCGCGCGCTCTATGGCTGGACCGGCCCCTGGTGGGGACGCTGGTTCTATCGCCAGGGCGGCGGCGCGCTATTCGATCTGGGTGTCTACAACGTCACCAGCCTGACCGGCCTTCTGGGCCCCGCCAAACGGGTGACGGGCATGGTGGGGGTGGCGGTGCCCGAGCGCATGGCCGAAGGCTCGCTGATGAAGCTCGAGGCCGAAGACAACGCTCACGTGTTGATCGACTTCGGCAACTCTGTGTTTGCGGTGGTCACCACCGGCTTCACTATCCAACGCTACCGCTGTCCCGCCATCGAGCTGTATGGGACGACCGGCACACTACAGATGCTGGGCGACGACTGGGACCCCAATGGTTACGAGCTATGGCAGAACGAGGTCGGGGCCTGGCAGATATTCGGCGAACCCGACCCGGATTGGCCGTGGTCAGACGGTGTGCGCCACCTGGTCGAGTGCATCCACACGGGCGCCCGGCCGATTGTCACGCCTGAACACGCCTATCACGTGTTGGAGATCATGCTCAAGGCCCAGGCTGCGGGCCGCGATGGGCACGCCCGCGAAATCGAAAGCACGTTTACTCTGCCGCCGTTCGGCCCGGCGCCTGCCGCGCCCGCCGCTGCGCACCTGGTGCACGACCCGACCAGCTAGCCATGGGCTACAGCCCCTCGCCCCGCCCCACCTTCGACGGACCGGCGGCCATCCCGTTCCAGGCTGTCACGCGCCACTTGTGGGGCGACCCGGCCTCCGGTGAAGTGGCCGACTGGATATACGTCTCCAGCGGCCAGATCCACCAGCTCGTCTTCGGGCTGCCCCCCGGCGGCGCCTTCCGCCATTCCGAAAATTTCCGCACCGTCTTCGCCGCCGACGAATTGTTGTATGTGCTCGGTGGGGTCATGGCCCTGGCCAACCCGGAAACCGGCGAGGTTCATCGCGTGTTGCCAGGCGAGGCGGCCTTCTTCCGCCGCGACACCTGGCATCATGCCTTCAATCAGAGCGCCGAGCCGCTGCGCGTGTTGGAGCTGTTCGCGCCGCCACCGTCCCAGGGCACCTCAGGCGCCTATTCGCGCTCCAGGCCCAATCTTCTCACCGTCAAGCACACCCAGGATCAATGGCTGGGGCGTTGGCCCATGGCGAGCGCCGAGGCGCAGGGAACCCACACCATCCAGGTGCTGCGCGAAAACGACGTGCTGTGGCGGCTGGAGGGCGACGAGCACAAGACCCTGGTGGGCCTGTGGATTTCCACCGAAAACCTGACGGTCGGCCAGATCGCGCTGCGGCCCGGCCAGCACACCAATTTGCATTCCCACGGCGGCGACGAAAGCCTGTACTTGCTGACGGGCACCCTGCACGTCCACGTCCCCGCCAATTCCGGGGAGAGCTGGTTCGAGCTGAACCCGCGCGACGGGTTTTACGTCCCGCAGGGCGTGCCGCACCAGTATTACAACGTCTCGGCCGAGCCGTCGCGCCTGCTGTTCGCCGTCGCGCCGTGCTATCTGCCGGTGGCTTGATGGCCGAGGCCGGGCAGTGCGCGATCGGCCTGGATGTCGGCGGCACGAAGATCGCCGGCGCATTGTTGGGCCTGCCATCGGGCCGCCTGTCGGCTAAGCGGACCATTCCTACGCAAGCTCGGCGCGGCGGGCTGGCCGTGCTGGCCGATGCCCTGGACATGGCCGGGCAGTTGCGGGAGGCCGCCGCCTCATCGGGCCTGGTGGTCGTGGGTATTGGCGTGAGCGTGTGCGAGCTTGTCGATTTGGCCGGCAACGTCACCAGCCGCCAAACGGTAGCTTGGGCCGGCCTCCCAGTGCAGGCCGAGTTCGCCCGCCTGGCGCCGGCGGTGGTCGAATCGGACGTGCGGGCGCACGCGCTGGCTGAGGCGATCCTGGGCGCCGGAAAAGGCCGCAAACTGTGCGTGTTCGTAACGGTGGGCACCGGCATCAGCAGCTGCCTGGTCGAGGATGGCCGGCCCTATGCGGGCGCACGTGGCAATGCCCTCGTCCTGGCCAGCAGCCCGCTGACCCTTCCGTGCCCGGTCTGTGGCAACGCGCACTGGCCGGCGCTGGAAGAGTTCGCTTCCGGGCCGGCGCTCGTGACGCGCTACAACGCATTGAGCGGGCGCCAGGTGGCGCGCGCCGAGGAGGTGCTGGCCGCTGCCGAAGCCGGAGAGACCGGCGCCCGCGAAATCGTTCACAGCGCGGGCCGGGCCCTCGGCGCCAGCCTGGGGTGGCTGGTCAATATCCTGGACCCGGAAGTGATCATCATGGGCGGCGGGCTGGGGTCGGCCGGCGGCCTGTACTGGACCAGCCTGGTGGAGTCGACCCGGGAGCACATTTGGGCCGAGGCCAGCCGCGGATTGCCCCTTCTTCAAGCCAGCCTGGGCCCCGACGCGGCCTTGGCCGGCGCCGCCCTGACGATTGCGCGGCGCCTCGGCAGCGCCCCGGCGTCGTGACGCAACCCTCCGTGGAGACGGCCTATGACAAACGCGACCTTGACACCCGAACAAGTTGACTTCTTTCATCGCGCAGGCTATCTGGTGCTCCCGGCCATCACGACCGCCGCGGAGGTGGCGGGGCTGTGCGAGATCTACGACCGGCTGTTCGCCACGGAGGCCGGCCGCAGCGAGGGCAACCACCTCGACCTGAGCGGCACCGACGAAGACGGCAAGAAGGTCGTGCTGCCGCAAATTCTGAACCCGTCGAAATATGCGCCCGAACTGGCCGGCACCGCCTTCCGCGCCAACGCGGAGGCGTTCGCCAAGCAACTGCTCGGACCCGAAGCGGAGTATCGCGGTGACCACGCCATCCGCAAGGCGGCGCACACCGAAGCCGCCACGCCCTGGCATCAGGACGAAGCCTATTGGGACCCGAACCTGGACTATTCCGAGCTGAGCATCTGGATTCCGCTGCAGGCGGCCACGCTGGAAAATGGCTGCATGCAATTCGTGCCGGGCACCCACCGGCAGGAGGTGTTACCTCACCATCCGATTGGCAACGACCCGCGCATCATTGGGCTAGAAGTGGACGACCCGCAGGTGCGCGCGGCGGGCGCCGTGGCCTGCCCGCTGC
>CAYUYN010000161.1:0-2283 GCA_964449185.1 uncultured Anaerolineales bacterium
GGCCTAAAGATACTTCTCCACCGCCCAGCCACCGGCCCGCATGACTTCGAGCGGGATGGTGCCTTGCGCCGGATCAAAGCGCAGGGTGTTGGCGCCGGTCAGCGCGTCCAGCACATCGCCCATGGCGTCGGCCAGGTAAACCGGGCGCTGGAGGCCCTGGGCGACCTGGAGGGGCGTGAGGTCGTCCAGGCTAACGCCCTGCGGGTGGTCGAACATGACCCGCGGCAGCACCACCAGCTCGCCCAAATCCTGCCCGGCCAACTGGTCCAACACGTCTTGCCCCATGAGCAGGCCCGCGACCGTGATGCCATGCCCCAACCGCTCATTGAGCACCGCCGCCACGCGCAGCTCGGTGCCGGCCAGCCGATTGAACTCGTCAGCGGTCTTGCCGAGTGTGGGCGCAAAGAGGGTGCCGGTGCCCAGGGTGGCGGAACGACCGACGAGTGAGACAAGGGACTTTATTTCCCGCTTCACCTTCCCCCAATCGTCCAGAAACGCCCGTACCATCCCCAGGCCGTTCTCTTCCAGCGCCAGCCCGGCGTAATACTTGCGCGGCGGCACGGGTTTTCCCGTCACCAAGAACCACTCATCGCTGGGGTATACAAAGCGGGCGCCAAAGCGCTGGACGCACGCGGCCTGCCAGCGCTCCACGGCGGCGAGCACTTCGGCCGCCTCGGCCCGGGTGTGGGCGCGATGGCCGTATTTGTGATGCCGGGTGAGCCCCACCGGCACCACGCTCACCGTCTGCACGGCCGGGTACAGCTCGGCCAGGTCGCGGATGGACTTTTCGATGAAGGGGCCATCGTTTAGCCCGGGTGTGATCACAAGTTGGGTGTGCAGCTTGATGCCGCGCTCGGCCAGCCAGCGCAGTTGCTCGAGGATGTCCGGCGCGGTCTTGTTGGCCAGGCAGGCGCGGCGGTTATCCAGGTCGGTCGAGTGCACCGAGACATACAGCGGCGAGAGGTGCTGGGTCTCCACGCGCTCCCAGTCGTGCGCGTTCAGGTTGGTGAGCGTGACGAAGTGACCAAACAGGAATGAGTAGCGGTAGTCGTCGTCCTTGATGTAAAGGGTGCGGCGCATGCGCGGCGCCGTCTGCAGCACAAAGCAGAACGGGCACAGGTTGTTGCAGCGCCGGATGTCGATGTCGAAGGTGGGGTGCTCGAACTCCAGCCCCAGCATTTGGCCGGGCTCGCGCCAGCCGCGCGCCGTGTGGGTCTGGCCCTCCCGGCGGTAGACCAGCGCCACCTCATCCTCGGCGGCATAGAACTGCACATCAATGACGTCTTCGACGGGGTGGCCGTTAACTTCCAACAGCTCGTCGCCCGGGCGCAAGCCCAGCTCAGCCGCTACGGACTCAGGCTCTACCAGGCGCACCAGGCCGCCGTGGGTAACAGGGGTAGGTTCGGGCGCGGTCATGGGGCTATTGTCCCATGCTTTGGTTAATGAGGGCGCAGTCAATCGACGGCGTGGCCCGGCCTCGTCTCCACGTGCTCGATCGTCTCGGTCGTGGCGCGTTCCAGGTCGGCATAGTGGCCGCGCCGGAACTCGGGCAGCAGGGCGGCCAGTTGGTACAGGGCCTCGTCGGTCATCAGCCGCAAGCGCTCGCGCCGCAGGCGTCCGGCCCAGGGCTTGTAGCGGAAGGCCGGCCCCAGGCGAAAGTAGGCGCCGGGCTTGCGGGCGTTCCACGGCCCGATCAGCGTGGGATAGCCGGAAGTGGCCTCGATGGCCACCGGGATAATGGGCGCGCCGCTCTTGTGGCCCAGGTAGGCCACGCCCTCGCGCGCCTCGGCCAGCGCGTCGTGGCGCGTAGCCTCCGGCGCGATGAGGATCACCTCGCCCGCGGCCAGCACCTGCAGCGCGCGCTCCAGGGCCCGGCGGTCCATTTCCGCGCGGTGCACCGGGATGACGTGCCACAGTTTGGGGAAGATGCCCCACACCGGCAGGTGATAGACCTCGGCCTTGGCCAGCGGCACCACGTTGCGCGGCAGGTTGCCCATCACCACGATCGGGTCCACAAAGGCGATGTGGTTGATCATCAGGATGGCGGGGCCGGTCGGGGGCAAATATTCCAGCCCGGCGACGCGGCTGTCATCGATGCGCGCCATAAAGCGCCAGGCGATGTGGGTGATCATCCAGCGCAGCACCCGGCGCTTGCGCTCGTAGTGCGCGTGGACGTAAGCGCCGGGCTGCTTGCCGTGGGCTTCGTCGGGTGTTTCGGCCGAAGACCGGGCGGAGGGGTTGGGGGAGAGGGTGTCTTGGTTGGCCATGTCCAGCGGGTAGACC
>CAYUYN010000161.1:2383-3764 GCA_964449185.1 uncultured Anaerolineales bacterium
GTACGGCTTCGGCGCGGTCGAGGCCCGGCGCCAAGGTATAGGGCTTGCCAAAGGTTAGTGTAACACAGGGCCGCCGGCCCCGCCGCCATTCCGGCAGAACCTGTTTCCAGGCGGTGCCCGTGATGGCCACCGGCAGCACCGGCGCCTGGCCATGCTGGGCCAGAAAGGCCGGGCCGTTTTTGCCCGCCTCCAACTGTCCGGTGTGGCTTTCGCGGCCCTCGGGGGCGATCAGCAGCGCCCGGCCGTCCGCAAGCACGGCCAGCAGCCGTTTGAGCGTGGCGCGGTCGGGCTCGCCGCGCCGCACCGGCAGCATGCCGTAGGCGCGCACCACCAGGTTGACCACCGGCCAGCCCAGGATTTCATCTTTGCCGACGACCGCCAGGGGCCGCGGGGTGTAGCCCACCACCAACACCGGGTCGGCGCCGCCCAGGTGGTTCATGGTCAGCAGCACCGCCCCGTTCAGCGGCACATTCTCCACCCCGCGCACGGTCAGCCGCAGCAGCAGCCGCGCGGCCAGACGGGCGAGGAAGCGGAAGAGGCGGTTCACAGAGGTGCGGAAGCGTGGGTGGGTATGTGGGTATGTGAGTGTGTGCGTGCACCGAGCACGCACACACTCACATACCCACCCACAGCTCTTACGGCCGTACGGCCACCAACGCCTCAATCTCCGCAATGACCTCCTCCAGACCCAGGTCAGTGGTGTCAAGGAGCACGGCGTCGGCAGCGGGGCGCAGGGGAGCGATGGCGCGGGAGGAGTCGATGCGGTCGCGCTCGCGCAGGTTGGCCACAATGTCTGCATAGTTGCGGCTCTCGCCGCGAGCGCGCACCTCGTCGAAGCGGCGCCCGGCCCGCGTTTCCACCGAGGCGTCCAGAAAAATCTTCAAGTCGGCCTCGGGCAGTATCACCGTGCCCACGTCGCGGCCCACCATCACCACGCGCCCGCGCAGGCCCACGCGCCGCATCTGCTCGGTGAGCACCCGGCGCACCGCCTGCACGGCGGCCACCAGCGAGACGCTGTTCTCCACTTCCTTGCCGCGCGCGGCCCAGGTGATGTCTTCCGGGGGCTGGCCGGCCACGCCCGCCTGGATGGTGCAGTCGCGCCCATCGGCCACGGTGGGCGGCAGCACGTCGATGTGGGCGGTCAGCGCCAGCGCGGTCACGGCGACCGCGTCCTGCGCGCTGCCCAGCTCGCGCAAGGCCAGGTAGGTCACGGCGCGGTACATTACGCCGGTATCAAAGAACAGGTAGCCCAGCCGGTCGGCCAGACGCTTCCCGATGGAAGACTTGCCGGACGCCACCGGGCCGTCGATCGCTATCATGGAAGGAGGCATACGGTCAGAAAGGCGAGATTGGAGATTGGAGAATAGAGATTGAATCTCCA
>CAYUYN010000161.1:3864-8551 GCA_964449185.1 uncultured Anaerolineales bacterium
GTGCTCGTGAGCTGCTGCACATCCTGCCTGACCCACAGAATCACGGGTTCGGCCTGGATGGTGTTGGCGCGGCGGTAGGCCACCCAGCCGACCCAGTCGGAGAAGGTGCTGGGACCGGGCCAGGCGGCGTTGAGGTCGAAGTCCTGGCCCACGTAGGACGATCCCAGGGTGGGGTTCTCTTCGTCGATCGGGGTGATGACCACCGGGCTGATCATCTGCGGGCCCAGGCGGTCCACAAAGACGGCGTTGGGGAAGTCGCGCAGCAGCCAGCGCAGGGCGCCGGTTTCGCTGGCTTGCACGGTCACCTCAATGTCCGTCGTGTTGCCCACCGCCGAGTTGGAGACGCCGCCGAGGGTCTCCATCAGCCGCCAGACATCCGCGGCGGCCGGCTTGGGCCACCACAGCTCGGCCGGGTTGCTGGCGCGCGCCTGGGTCACGCCCCAGCCCGCGCTCAGGGTCGCCGGCAGCAGCACGGCCACGCCTGTCAGCGCCAGGCCCAGCTTGCCGACGCGCTCCGACCAGCCCATGGCAAAAAGGTAGGCCACGATCAGCACCAGCGCGATGGCCAGCCCCGCCACGCCCAGTTGGGCCGCGGCCGGGATGCTCACCGTGCGGCCCGCGATGGCGGTCTGCACCAGGGCCGGCGGCACCTGCCCGCCCTTGGTGACCTCGGCGTAGTTGGCCACATTCAGCAGGGCAAACATGAGCAGGGCAAAGCCTATAGCCGTCTGCACCGCCACCAGCGGCCATTCGTTCGCGGTCCAGGCGCCGGCCGCCATTTCGTAGAGGGTCCAGCCCGCCAGAGCCGCCATGGGCGCCGCGACCCACACCAGGTCGGCCAGCTCGCGCCCGCTGTAAATGAGCATCAGGGCGAAGGCCGCCAGGCTGAACCACGCCAGCCCCTGTGCCAGGCGGTGCCCGCGCCGCGCGGCACGCCAGACTCCCAGCAGTCCAAAGATTAAGAGCAGCGGGTCATAAGCCGCAAAGAATATGGGCAGCAGCCGCGCGGGCCGGCCCGCCGAGCCTGGGACAAAGCCGCCCAGCCACGCCGTCCAACTGTCCACCAGCGCGGCCAGGCCGCGCGGGTTCAGCGCAAACACCGTCACAATCAGCAGGGTCATCAAGCCCACCGCCGGCAGTAATTGGCGCAGGGCCGGCCGCTGTGGGTCAAAGATCTCGCGCAAACTCGCCAGGCTCCCGGGTCGGGTGACCGCCAGGATCACGAGCGTGATCAACAGCGCCAGCCCGCCCAGCAGGAAAGCCCCTCCGCCGGCCAGGCCCAGCGCCAGGCCGGCCGCGCCCAGCAACAGCCAGCGGCGCCTGCCAGCGCGCACATAGCGCCACAGACCGCCAACGCCTAGCGCCAGGCCGAACAGCGCCAACAGCGTGCCATCGGCGCTGCGCGAGGCGGCCAGCAAGGTACTGGAGATGGTGAACAGCCCTGCGATCACCAGTGCTGCGCCGCGACCCAGCGAGTCGCGAAAAAAGGCCGGCACCAGCACCAACCCGGCCCCCGCCAGCGCCGGCCCGAGCCGCGCCACGGCCTCGCTGGCGCCCAGCAGGTAGAAGCCCAGCAGGGTGACGAAGAAGTAGGCCGGGCTGGCCGGCACGCTTGCCGTGGCGGCGCTGGCCTCGCCGCGCAGGCGCGCCAGGGCCGACAGGGCTTCGCGCGCTTCCTGGTCGTTCAGAGGTTGCGCGCCGAGGTGGTACAGGCGCAGCGCCAGCGCCGTCACAAACAGCGCGGCGTACAGCGTCACTTCCAGGCTGGGCAAGGCATTCTGGCGTTGGTTCATTGGGCCTGCAAGGGTTTCCGCCGGTAGATAGTGAGGTCGCCGGCTTCAAAGACCGTGTCCATAAATTGGTCGAATTTGGGCGAATACACTGGATTATACTTGTTTCGTTCCTCGGCGCCGACGATGACGTATTCGACGCCGTATTGGTTGAGGATGTCCAGGGTCGCGCTCCAGTCGCGCGCCTGGTAGACCGTGCTAACCTGCTCGGGCCGCACAGCCACGTTGGTGTAGTAGTCGCCGCGCCACTGGCCTTCGTGGTTGGTCCACCCCATCAGGGTCGGCAGCCCGGTGCCCATCGACACGCGCGCCTCTTCGATCTGGTAGGCGCCGCCGACCGCTTCCAAAATCACCCGCGTCCCCTGCGCATTTGCGCGCAGCCACTCGATGGCCGCCCACTCGTTGGGATAGGCGCGCGCGTACCACGCCATGCCGTCGAGGGTCGGCGTGTTCGCGAAGCCGCCGGTCTTGGCGTGCAGGCTGGTGCTGGTGGTCACCAGCCCGCCCAGCACGGCCAGGCCCAGCACGCTCAAGGCGGCCATCCGCACACCCCGACGCGCATGCTGAGCTAGGTGCCACGCGCCAAAGGCGGCCGCCAGGGCCCACAGCGTCCACGTCTGAAAATAGAACTTGAAGAGGGTGTTCATGCGGTGGCCGAAGTTGTCGCGCAGGTACACGTACTCCGGCCCCAGCATCAGCAGGGCGCCCGTGACGATCATGCCCAGGACCATGAGCACGGCCGGCGAGTTCAACCCAGCCGCCCCGCCCTCGCCGCTGGGCGAGCTGCTCCACATGCTCGGCCGGCGGTGCCAGGTGCGTTGGGTCGACACCGGCGCCGCAGTCGCTTCGGCCAACACCCCAGCCGGCTCAGCGCGGCCCATATGGCCCAGGGCGACCCCAGCGGCCAGGCCCAGAATTGCCAGCGGAACCAGCGTCGCAAAGCTATCGACCAGCCGCCGCTCAAACGCGAGGCGGAGCGCCTGCCCCCGGTCTAAGGGGGCCAGAAAGCGATCGACGGTGGCGGCCAGGCCGGGATTGAGCGCGCCGGCCAGGGTCAAGATCGCCACAAACCCAACCAGCACGCCCAGCAAGCCTAAGGCGGTCCACACCGCCGCCCGCCGGTCTAACGACGCCCGCCCGCGATAGGCCAGCCACAGCACGTAGAGCGTCACGCCCACCAGCACCGGGCCGAAAAAGACAAAACTTTGCTGAAAGCGCGTGGGAAAGATCAGGTTGGGCAGGATGCCGCCCGCCTGCGACTGGAAGGTCAGGTAGAACGGGAGGTAGAGCAGCACGCTGAGGAGCGCCAGCCCCACGCCCAGCCCCGCCAGGCGCGGCAGGGCCGCCACCAGGGCGGCCCGCCCATGCGCCAGGCTGTAGCCCAGCGCGGTGGCCAGCAGGGTGAGGAACAGGTAGATCGGAAAGTCCCAGGTGTTGAGAAAGGATAGCGCGCCCAAGACAACGGCCGAGAGAAGAACGCGGAGGATGATCGGCGGAAGTCGAAAGTAAGAAAAGGTGAGGGCGAAGCCCTCACCTTGCCCTGCGGTCATTTCGGCGTCATCCGGCTTGGGGCTCGCGGCGCCGGCGCTCCAGGCCCACAGCAGCCACTCCAGCGCCAGCCCGGTCGCCAGCACCACGAAGGGCAGCGCCAGCACATGCGGGTGCAGGTCACCCAACAGGAAGGAGAAGGCCGGGTTTTCGTCGATGGCTTCCAGATAGGAGTCATTGCCCAGCAGATCGCGGTCGTGCACCACGCGCGCGGCAAAGAACCACATGCCCCCGGTGTCCCAGCGCCACTCGGTCGGGCGCGGCGCCGGCTCCTGGGTCTCCTTCAAGTCCAGCCAATCCCACACGTTCACCCAGCCAATGCGCACGCCGGGCGTCGAGGCCAGGGGCGCGGCCGGGTCTGCCGTCGCGCCGGCATTGGCCGGATCGTTCTCGCCAAAGTAGTAGCGGACTGCGGGGATCTGCAGCTCGGCCCACATGCCATTCTGGTAAGCGAACTGCGCCAGGCCGTAGAAGTTGCCCACGACCAGGACCAGCAGCGGAGCCAGCAGGGCTGGACGGAAGGAGGTAATGAGTAATTGGTAATTGGTAATGGACGGGGCGCTGGGGGATGGGGCCAGCGCCGGTTCCCTCCCAAACCCCCGCGCCAGCGCAATCAGGTTCATCACCACGCCGAGAGAGCCGGTGGCGGTGAGCGCGAACAGCAGGGCCAGCGCCAGGTTGAAGGCCACCGCCGAAGCGGTGGCGGTCACGCGCGCCAGCGCGGCCACGAGCAGGTAGCCAAAGTAGTAGTAGCTGATGGCATGGCCCGCCAGCCAGGCGTCCTGCGGCGGAAAGGTCGGGCTTTGCAGGATGGAGTTGATAAACATGTACTCCATCGGCTTTTCGGTGCCCAAGATGTCGGGGTTGTAGGCCCGCACCCAGGCCATCCCGGCAAAGGCCAGCAGGAACACCACCTCCACGCCAATGACCACCGGCCGCGCCGCCCGCAGCCAGGCCCCCAGTTCGCGCAGGCCGGCGGCGCGCAGCCAGGCCGCCCCTACCCCGCCCACCAGCAGCGCCGCAAACAGCACCCCGCCCACATCGTTGCGCAGAAAGCCCAACGAGCCCAACAGCCAGAAGACGTAGCCGGCCGCCAGCAGGCCGAGCGGCTTGGCAAACGCATAGCCCCGGTCGGGCAGATGCCGAAATAGCCGAAACGCCAGGGGCAGGGCCAAGAGGCCCGCCACGCTGACGGCGGCATACCAGGCGAGGAAGGAGAGGACGTCGGATGACATGGGGAAATGTCTTCTTATACACGGCTACCCCGCCGTTTACTGACTCGCTGTCGCCGGGTTCACCGCATAGATCGTAACGCCCAGGTTGCGGTACGCCACGCTCAGGCTGCCCTG
>CAYUYN010000162.1:0-8525 GCA_964449185.1 uncultured Anaerolineales bacterium
CGGCCGCAAGCTGCACGCGGTGCTGCGCTGGAACGACCCGGACGAGCTGGCCCGGCGCTACGTGGCCGACGTGCGCGAGGCCAGCCACGGGCTGGTGCAGTATGAGATCGTCGCGCAGCGCGAGGCCAACGGCTTCCCGGCCAAGCAGGATGGCTTTGCCTACACCGTCGACAGCTACCTGGCCAGTTGGCGCGCGCGCTCGGGCTTCCATCATCCCGATGCGGTCGACTACCACCGCCTGCTGGCCGAGTTCGACGTCATCCCCCAGATCAACAGCGGCGCCATCGACGAAGTCTGGCTCTTTGGCTTCCCGTATGCCGGCTATTACGAATCCATCATGGTGGGACCGGGCGCCTTTTGGTGCAACGCGCCCCCGCTCGGGGCGCCCGGCCCGCAGAGCTACAGCGGCCTGGCCAAGCCCCCGCCGGCCAACCGGCGCTTTGTGGTCATGGGCTTCAACTACGAGCGCGGCGTCGGCGAGATGCTGGAAGACCTGGGGCACCGCGCCGAGTCCATCCTGGCCAAGGTGTACGCGGGCGTGCAAGGCGAGGCCAACCTGTGGGAGCGCTTCACCCGCCACGACCTGACGCACCCCGGCCGCGCCGAGTGCGGCAACGTCCACTTCGCGCCCAGCAGCCTGCGCGACTACGACTGGGGCAACCGCCGGCCGGTCCTCAGCCGCTGCGACGACTGGCACAACTTCCCCGAGTTCAAGGGCGCCGTGCGCACCGTGGACTGCCGCGAGTGGGGCAACGGCGACATCCGCCTCCATCACCTGTGGTGGTTCCGCCACTTCCCGCACCTGGCCGGCGCCACCGGCGGGCGGCTGCACAATTGGTGGGAGTATGTGATCCGGGTGGATGCGGAGCACGCTTAAGGGACAATAATAAGAGGCTCAGGCGCCTGCGATGCGCCGCCCTTCAACCCCGTGTCACTCGGCGCAGCCATGGCCAAACGCGCCTGGCTTAAAGACAGGACCATCGATGCCAGATAACATCACGATGAAGATCCTCAAGGCCCACCTGGTGGGCGGCGATACCACGTCCGGCACCGAGATGGCCGTGTCGATTGACCAGACCCTGCTCCAGGATGCCACCGGCACCATGGCCTCGCTCCAGTTTGAAGAGCTGGATCGTGAGCGCGTGGGCGTGCCCCTGGCGGTGCAGTACGTCGATCACAACATGATCCAGCTCGACTACAAGAACCCGGACGACCATCTCTACTTGCAGGCCTTCGACGCCCGCTATGGCATCTACTACTCGCGCCCCGGCAACGGCATCTGCCATTACGTGCACGTGGAGCGCTTTGCCAGGCCGGGCCAGATCCTCATCGGCGCCGACAGCCACACCACCACCTCGGGCGCGCTGGCCATGATCGCCATTGGGGCGGGGGGCCTGGACGTGGCCGTGTGCATGGCCGGGCTGCCCTTCGAGTTTGAGACGCCGCGCGTGGTGGGCGTGGAGCTGCGCGGAGAGCTGCCGCCCTGGGTGCAGGCCAAAGACGTCATCCTCGAGCTGCTGCGGCGGCGCGGCGTGCGCAACGGCCTGGGCCGCATCTTTGAGTTTTACGGCGAAGGCGTGGCCACCCTGGACGTGTTTGAGCGCATGACCATCTGCAACATGATCGTGGAGATGGGCGCCACCACCGGCCTGTTCCCCTCCGATGCGAACACGCGCCAGTGGTGCGAGCAGCAGCAGCGCCTGGACGACTGGCACGAGCTGTTGGCCGACCCCGGCGCCACCTACGACGAATACGAGCTGATCGAGCTCGACCAGTTGGAGCCGCTCATCGCCCGGCCCTCCAGCCCCGCCAATGTGGTGCCGGTGCGCGCAGTGGCCGGCACCAAGGTCGCCCAGGTGTGCTTTGGCTCGTCGGTCAATTCCGGCTACGCCGACCTGGCCCTGCCGGCAACGGTGCTGCGCGGCAAGACGATCAACCGCGGCCTGGTGGTCACGCTCTCGCCGGGCTCGCGCCAGATTCTGGACATCATCACCGAGACCGGCGTGCTGCGCGACCTGATCCGGTCGGGCGTGCGCATCCTGGAGCCGGCCTGCGGGCCGTGCGTGGGCATGGGCCAGGCGCCGCCCTCGGGCTCGGTGTCGGTGCGCACCTTCAACCGCAACTTCCCCGGGCGCAGCGGCACCCAGAACGACCAGGTCTATCTGTGCAGCCCGGCCACCGCCGTGGCCACCGCGCTGGCCGGCGTCATCACCGACCCGCGTGAGCTGGGCCGCGCAGAGCCGGCCTTCCCGCCGCCCGTCTTCAACCCGGCCGCCGATGACAGCCAGATCGTGCCGCCCCTGCCGCCGGAAGAGGCCCGGGCGGTGGAGATCGCGCGCGGGCCCAACATCCAGGCGCCGCCGCCGCAAACCCCGCTGCCCAACGACCTTTCCGGCCGGGCGCTGATCGTGGTCGGCGACGACATCTCCACCGGCGACCTGTCGCCCGATGGGGCCGAGGTGATGGCCTTTCGCTCCAACATCTCGGCCATGGCCAACTACGTCTTCCGCCGCCTCGATCCGGGGTTTGCCAGCCGGGCGCGCGAGTGGGGCGGGGGCTTTATCGTGGGCGGTTTCAACTATGGCCAGGGCTCGTCGCGCGAGCACGCCGCCCTGGCGCCCAAGCACCTGGGCGTGCGCGCCGTCGTCGCCAAGACCTTTGCCCGCATCCACCGGCGCAACCTCATCTCGCAGGGGCTGCCGCCGCTGACCTTCGCCAACCTGGACGACTATTTCCTGGCGCGCGAGGGCGACACCTGGGACATCCCCAACCTGGCGGCGCAGTTGGCGGCCGGGGCCACCGAGATCACGGTGCGCATCCGCGAGCAGGAGCGGGAATTTATCGTCAAGGCCAACTTCTCGCCGCGTGAGCGTCGTATGCTCAAGAATGGCGGCATGCTGGCCCACATCAAGGCCGGCGGCAAGATGCTCAGCGCCGAAAAGGCCAACAGCGCCGCCGTGGACCAGGGCTCGCCGGTCACCAACCCGGTGCCGTCGGAGGAAAGCACGGACTAAGCGCCCACATGAAGGGGAATCAAGAGGGTGCTCTGGCCGCGAGCGTAGCTCGCGGCCAGAGCACCCTCTTGATTCTTTTGCGGCAGCCAGGGCCGCGCCTAAAGTCTGGTAGAATCCCGCCCGTTACGCGTCACATTCACGACAAGGACCTTCCCATGGGCTTGCTGCAAGTCCACCAAGCGTTGGCCACGGCCTGCCTGATCTTTAGCGCCATCATTGCCGTCTACGGCTTCTGGCTCTATTTCCGGAAACAAAGCATAGACGGCAGCTTTTGGGGCGTGCTGGCCTCGGGCGAGCTGCTGTACGTGGCGCAGATCATGGTGGGGTTTGTGGTCTTGGCCACGGGGTTGCGCCCGGCGCGCACCGCCGTCCACATCCTGTATGGCGTCGTCCTGGCCCTGGTGCTGCCGGGTGCCTATGTGGCCACGCGCGCCGCCGACAGCCATCGCGAAGCCCGGCTGTATGCCGTCATTGGCTTATTCCTGGCCGGCATTTCCCTGCGGGCCATGTCCACCGGCGTGCCCTTGCTGCCGGGTGGGTAGCTTCTTCATATCAGTTTATCCGTCTCTTTAGCCTGCTAGGAGCAAACGATGAAAGCGTACCCTGTCAACCGCGGCCTGTTGGCGCTGTTGGCGCTGGCGCTGGCCGCCCTGGCCTGCGGCGGCGGCAACGCGCAGCCGACCGAAACCGCCAAGCCCCGCCCCACCCAGCGGCCCCAGGCCACGGCCACCGAGGTTGAAGCCGAGCCCACCGACCGGCCCGACCCCACCAATGTGCCGGACCCAGACCCGACCCAGGCCACCGGGACCGGCAGCGACTTTTCCGTCTCGGCCGATGCCTACCGCCATCCCAGCGGCGCTTTTAGCATCAATCTGCCGGTCGGCTGGGAAATCGACGAGCGCGACAGCAGCATCTTCCTCCTCTCACCCGATAAGGTCGTGGCCATCGAAATTTCCTTCGTCAACGCCGGCGCGCCCCTCGACGAAGGGTCGCTCAACTCCTTCATCCAGGCCGTTGAGGAAAACTGGTTCGCCACCTATGCCAATTACGCCGCCGCGGACCCCGAGGCGCAGGGCGACGGCAGCATTGGCGTGGCTAAGACCCTGGAACTGGAAGACGGCACGCCCCAGACGGTCTTCAGCTACTACTGGCAGGCGGGGCAGGTGGTGTACGAGCAGGACTTCTGGGTCAACACCGACCAGTACGACGCCTACCTTGACGGCCTGCTCGAGGTGGCTAACTCCATGACGACCGACGCGACGGCCGGCGAGGCGGCGGACCCCTATGGGGTGACCTACACCTTCACCGGGCCGGACAACCTGTTCGAGTTCTCGGTGCCGTACGCTTGGCTGTATGTGCCCAGCGAAGGTGACAACAGCCTGGTGGCTGTGTTCACCTCGCCCGACGGCCTGAGCTACATCGAGAACATCACCTACGACGACGGCGAGACCGTGTCCAAGAGCGAGGCCGGCGCCTTTGCCCGCTTCCTGCTCCAGGACTATTACGAAGTAGACGACATCGTGGTCACCGATGACCAGACGCAAAGCGATGGCAGCGAGCGCCTCAACTGGTACTCGCCCGCCCTGGGCGTGGATGGGACGTCGTTCTTCGAGACGCGCGGCACCACCTTCCTGCTGCTGACCTGGGTGGTGGACAGCCCCGCCTTCGATCAATTCTTCCCGGTCTGGGAAAATTTAGTGAGCACCTACGTCGTCCCCGAGCCGGAATAAGGACGGCGAACAGCGCGGGGCGGCTGGGTTGTCCCCGCCGCCCCGGTCGTTTGACCGGCACAAGAGCGATACCATTCTCGTTTGAAGGGTAAGTGTTATGAACGCTCGTACGATTGTCGTGTTGGGTGGCGACCAGACCGGGCAGGAGCTGCTGCAGGAAGCCCTGCGCGTGCTCCAGCCGCACGTCACCCGCGTGCCGACCGAGTTTGCCTTTTACGACCTGTCGCTGGAGCGGCGCCGGGCTACCGAGAACGGCGTGGTGCGCGAGGCGGCGGCGGCCATGGCTGCCAGCGGCCTGGGCTTGAAGGCGGCCACCATCACGCCCGATGTCAAGGGCGATGTGGGCTCGCCCAACGCCATCCTGCGCGAGGCGATCAATGGCAAGGTCATCCTGCGCATCGGCCGCCGCATCCCGGGCATCCGCCCGGTGGGCGGCGTGCACGCGCCGGTGGCGGTGGTGCGCATGGCGGTCGACGATGCCTACGGCGCCAAGGAATGGCGCGAGGAGAAGGACGGCGACGAGATCGCCTACCGCACCGCGCACATCTCGCGCAGCACCTGCCGCGCCGTGGCCGAGTTCACCTTCCAGCAGGCGCAGCGCACCGGCGCCAAGGTGTTTGGCGGGCCCAAGTACACGGTCAGCCCGGTGTACGAGGGCATGTTCAAGGAAGAGCTCGACGCCGCCGCGCGGCGCTACCCCAACGTGCGCTACGAGCCCCAGCTCATCGATGCCACGTTGGCGCTGCTGCTCACCTCCATGGGTGATGCCATGGTGATCCCGACGCTCAACCGCGATGGCGACCTGGTGTCGGACCTGGTGCTGCAGATGTTTGGCACCATCGCTGGGTCCGAATCCCTGGTGCTCGGCTTCGAGGGCGTCTCGACCAAGGTCAACGTGGTCATGGCCGAGGCGCCGCACGGCACCGCGCCCAGCCTGCAAGGCAAAAACATCGCCAACCCCATGGCCATGATCCTGGCCGGGGCAGCGCTGCTGACGTACTTTGGGCAGCCGCCGGCCGACCGGGCCTCGCGCGCCGTCTACGAAGCCGTCTTCGAGTCGGTTTTCGATGGCATCAAGACGGCCGACTTGGGCGGGCACGCCACGACCACCGAGTTCACCGATGAGGTGATCCGGCGGGTGCGGTCGAAGCTGGAAGTCTGGACGAGCCTGGCGTAGGGAAGACCGACGACACACGACTTCTTGCTCTCCCCGGATCGCCAGATCCGCGGCGCCTGGCAGGCGCAAGGGCTCGGGATCTGGCGATCCCTCGCGGAGCATTTTCATCGAACGCTCTCCGCGGATCGCCAGACGCCACAGGCGGACGGCCGGCGCGTGCTCTTCGCGCCGGAGTCTCATTGGTGCCACCCGACCCTGTGCGTGAAGAGGCACCCTTCTCCCGACGGGACGCGCAGCGGGCCGGGGATGAGGGCGAGCGCCTGTGCCTGACGTTCCTCTCGACCAAAGGGGATCGCGCGTGCAACGCGCTCCCACGGCCGTCAAGGGCACCTCTTCACACGTGGGAGCGGTTTGCAACCGCGATCTCCGTTCAACCAAACCCCACACGCGCTGCCTGTTACCAATCTGTAACACCACCCGCCATACGCCCGTGACCCATCCGTGCTATAACTTCGGTAACATGAAGTTCAAGGAGGTAGATGCCCCATGAAACACCGCCTACAGCTTGCCTGTCTCACCCTGATCGCCTGCCTGGCACTGACCGCCTGCGTCCCGCCCGAAGTCGCCATCGAAACCCCCACGCCCAGCCCGCTGCCCCCGCCGACCGATACGGCGGTGCCCCCCGCCACGGACACGGCTGTGCCCGCCGCCACCGATACGGTTGCCCCGCCGCCCGCTATCGACACGGCCGCGCCTGCCACCGCCACCGTGCCGGGCGCCACGCCCACAGCCGACCCGGCCCTGGAGGCCATTCTCATCCTGGCGCCTGGGCTTAGCTCGTCGGTGACCTCGCCCGTGACCGTGTCGGGCGAGGCCGACCCCACCTTTGAACAGAACCTGGTCATCCAGGTCAGCGACGAGAACGGCGCGGTGCTGTCCACCACGCCCACCACCATCCAGACCGAGGCGGGCACCCGCGGGCCGTATTCCGTCGATGTGACCTTCAGCGTGGCGGCCGACCAGCCGGGCCGCCTCTCGGTCTACTCCGCCAGCGCGCGCGACGGCGGCCTGGTGCACCTGGCCAGCGTCGAGGTGACTTTGCTCGCTAGCGGCACGGCGGCGATTAACCCCGCGGCGACCCACGCCGAGGTGCATCAAATCTTCCAGCCGAACCTGCTGGAGACGGCCACCGGCGGGCACGTACACCTCGAGGGCTTCTCCGAGTACGTCTTTGAAGGCACGCTCAGCCTGGCCCTGTGCGGGGAAGGCGGCTCGGGCGCCCCGGACCCCCTCTGCGGCACCACCGACAACGTGCTGGCCACCGGCATCGCCATGCTCCAGGCGCCCGACGTCGGCCAGCCCGGCCCATTTGTCACCGACCTGCTGTACTCGGTCACCGGCCCGGTCCGTGCGCGCCTGGTGGTCTACAGCCTATCGGCGCGTGATGGCGGCGTGCTGCACCTGAGCACGCGCGAGATTAACGTCGCGCCGTAGGCCGGGCTTCTTTTCAAGAGCAGTGAGGGTGCCCCCGGCGCAGGCTTAGCCTGCGGCGGGGGCACCCTCTTGTCTTTTAACCCTCTCAGCATTGACTCTCGGTAAACAAAGGTTACAATGCAAAACGAATTGCTATTTGTGCCTGTGCCAGGCAGGAGGTTGTGATGGTTCTCAAGGACAAAATCAAGCCGGCGCGCCGCGCGCCGGTGTGGGCCAGCGTGCCCGAGGCCAAGTGGAACGACTGGCGCTGGCAGCTCTCCAACCGCCTGAACTCGGTGGAAGAGCTGGAAGCCGTCATCCGGCTCACCGACAGCGAGCGCAAGGCCCTCCAGGCCAGCGGGCTGTTCCGGGTGGACATCACCCCTTACTTCGCCTCGCTGATGGACCCCGACGACCTGCGCGACCCGATCCGGCAGCAGGTGATCCCCACCGACAGCGAGATGGTGCCCTTTACCTCCATGATGGAGGACTCGCTGGCCGAAGACAAACACTCGCCCGTGCCCGGGCTGGTGCACCGCTACCCCGACCGGGTGTTGATGCTGGTGACCACCCAGTGCGCGTCCTACTGCCGCTACTGCACCCGCTCGCGCATCGTGGGCGACCCCTCGGCGCAGTTCTCGCGCAGCGACTACGACGCCCAGATCGAATACCTCGAGCGCACCCCCCAGGTGCGCGACGTGCTCCTCTCCGGCGGCGACCCGCTGGTGCTGGCGCCCAAGCTGCTCGAAAACCTCATCGCCCGCCTGCGCGCCATCCCCCACATCGAGATCGTGCGCATCGGCTCGCGCGTGCCGGTGTTCATGCCCATGCGCGTCGACCAGGACTTCTGCGACATGCTCGCGAAGTACCACCCGCTCTGGATGAACATCCACATTAATCACCCCAACGAGATCACCCAGGAGCTGGCCGACGCCTGCGACCGGCTCTCGCGCGCCGGCGTGCCCCTGGGCAACCAGGCCGTGCTGCTGGCCGGCGTGAATGACTCCATTCACATTCAGCGCGAGCTGAATCACCGGCTGGTGATGATGCGCGTGCGGCCCTACTACCTGTACCAGTGCGACCTGGTGGAAGGCTCGGGCCACTTCCGCACGCCGGTCTCCAAGGGCATCGAGATCATGGAGGGCCTGCGCGGCCACACCTCCGGCTACGCGGTGCCCACCTTCGTCATCG
>CAYUYN010000163.1:0-8501 GCA_964449185.1 uncultured Anaerolineales bacterium
CGGCGGGGGCGACTCGGCCAGCGCGCCGTACAGGCGGTTGCGCATGGAGGCGCGGCCGTGCAGCGCCCACACGGCGTAGCCGCGGAGGCGCGCGGCCTTGGCCACCTCCGCCAAAAAGCCGGTCTTGCCCACGGCGCGGGGACCGTTGATGGTGAAGAGGCCGCGCTTGTGTTCGGGCAGCGAGTCGAGGAAGTGGCGCAGGGACGTCAGGGGCAGCTCGCGCTCCAAAAGCCGCGCATCGACTTCGAAGGTGAAGGGCTCGGGCGCCGCCGGATCATCCGCGACCACGCGGCCGCGGCCCTGGCGCTTGGCTTCGTACAGGCGCCGGTCGGCGCGCTCGAACAAGTCCTCGGCCGTTTGGCCATCGCCGGGGAAGCTGGCGCTGCCGACGCTCAGCGTGACGCTCAGCGGCGGCACGCCGGGGAAGGGCACGGTATGGACACTGTCGATCAGGCGGCGGGCGAAGGCGGGGGCCTGCAGGCTGTCGGTGTGGGGCAGCAGCAGGATGAATTCATCGCCCCCATAGCGGAACAGCAAATCGGACTCGCGCGCCAGGCCGTGGGTGCGCCCGACAAAGTCTATCAGGACTTTGTCGCCGCGGGTGTGGCCGAAGGCATCGTTAACGCTTTTGAAGTGGTCGAGGTCGATCACGAGGATGGAAAGGGGCAGGCTGTAGCGCCGAGCGCGGTCAACCTCGTGGCGCAGACGGTCGTGCAGCGAGGCGCGCGAAAGCGCCCCGGTGAGCGGGTCCCGCACGCTCTGCGTGTCGCCGTCCTGCCCCATGGGGTCCCCCTGCCCGGCTATGGTTTTGCGGCGTTTCCGCTCGAAGCCGGTCTTAACGACCGGGCGCGGCGCTGCCGGCTGGTCGCCTTGGCCATGCTCCAGTTCGGTTTCTTCGGTCATGTGCCGGCATTACCCCCGGGGCAAACACCCAGGCCAGGCGCCCCCGCACGCTCCGCGTGTCGCCTAACCAGTTACCGTTTACCATTATATCCCGAACAGTGCTTGACGCGATACGTTAGAATACACCACACCACCGTCACAGCACCCAGAATGGGGGCCTCTTTGAAAACCACTCACAAGCAGGCGTTGGGCCTGTTGGCCGCGGCCGGACTGCTGGGCGCCTGGCTGGGCTGGCGGTATCGGCAGAACGCGCAATTCTACTACAAGCTCTTTCAGGTTCGGCGCGAGGCCGTGCGCTTCTACTCGGGCTGCGCGACCTTGACCAAGAATATTGCCCCCCACGCTTCCGTCAAAAACCGGCTGGATGTTTACCAGCCCGACGGCGCCAAGGACTGCCCGGTCTTCATCTACGTGTACGGCGGCAGCTGGAACAGCGGTGACAAGGAGCTGTATGCGCCCATGGCCCAGCGCCTGCTCCCGCAGGGCGTGGTGCTGGTGGTACCCGACTACACCACCTACCCGGCCGCCCGCCACCCCCAACCCGCGCAAGAAATTGCCGCCGCCATGGCCTGGACCCTGGACAACATCCAGCACTTTGGCGGAGACCCGCGCCGGGTGATTTTGGGCGCGCAGTCGGCCGGGGCCCAGATTGCGGCATTGGCCTTGTTGGACCCGCGGTGGCTGGCCGCCCACGGCCACAGCGCCGCCGACATACGCGGGTTTGTGGGCATCAGCGGCGTGTACGACGTGCCAGCCGAAATTGCGTTTGGGCCATGGCAGCGCGGCTACCTGGAGGACGTGATGGGCGGCGCGGCCAACCTGGACGCGGCCTCCCCCATCACCCATATTGGGCCGCACGCGCCGCCGACCTTGCTAATCCATGGCGACGCCGACACCACCGTGCCCATGAGCCTATCGGTGGCCTTTGACCAGCGTTTGCGCGCGGCCGGTGTGCCGAGCGAATTCATCCGCTACGCTGGCGGCGGGCACTCGGGCATTCTGTTTGACGCTTTAGCCGAAAATCCGTCGCGTTTGGTGACCGATATCATGCGCTTCATGCGGGTGCACACCGTTCGCCCCGCAGAGACAGAGGCCGGCGTAGACCCGCAGGCCGCTTAGCCCTGCACCTGGGGCAGGACCGAGGTCGCCAGCGCCTCCAGGCCGTCCAGATCATCCAAATCCAGCCACTGGAGCATGACGCGCTGAAGACCGGCATCGGCCAGCGCCGTTAACTGCTCCACGATCTGCTCCGGCACCCCGCAGACCAGGCCGCGCGCGCGCAGATCGGCGGGAGCGCGGTCACCGGCCTTGCGCCCTACCTCGGCCTCGTCCCGACCGAAGATCAGGCCCGTCATCATCGAGCGGCGCACTTCGCCCGGCTGCCGGCCGGCAGCCAGCAACTGCCGGTCCAGCTGGGCATTGCGTTCGGTGAAGGCGGCGGGCGTTAAAAACGTGCTGTTCCACTCGGCGGCGTGCCGCACGACCATGGGCAGGGTGCGGCGTGGGCCGCTGCCGCCAATGAGGATGGGCGGGCCACCGGGCCGCGTGGGCCGGGGCAGCAGCTGGGCCTCATCGAGACGGTAATACTCGCCCTGGAAGCTCACGGGCTCGTCGCTGTTGAGCAGGCGCTTGACCACCTGCACGCCTTCCTCGTAACGCTGAAAGCGCGGCCCGACCTCCAGCAGGTCGTACCCAAATTTTCGGTGTTCGCGCTCCTGCCAGCCGGCCCCCAGGCCCAAGGTCAGCCGCCCCCCGGAAAGGTCGTCCACCGCGGAGGCCATGCGCGCCGTGAAGACCGGGTCGCGGCAAGAAAAAGGCGTCACCAGCGGGCCAAACTCCAGCCGCTGGGTGTGGCCGGCCAGCCAGGTGAGCGATACCCACAGCTCAAGCGAGTCCGTGTCCGGTGGGTTGCTGTTGGTGAAGTGGTCTGAGCGGTACAGGCCGACAAAGCCCAGACGCTCCACGGCCGCGGCCAGGCGCTGCCAGCGCGGCCAGGTAAGACCCATTTGGCCTTCGACCATGATGGCGACTTCAAGCATGCAATCCCTCCAGTTGAGCAGCCGAGGCGTTGACTTTTGCCAAACGCCCAATTAGACTAACGCCGCTTGACCGGACGCGCAAGTGGTTTTCGCATAGCCTCAAGCCTGTTCCGCGGGCACCCGCCGTTCGCCTCGCTTACCTTCCTGGCTATGCGCAGTCTTTCGCTCGCGCCCCAACCCTCTCCGACCAAAACGGCCAAGAAAGCACAGGACCTCATGCCGGGAAAATTCTTTGAAGACCTCGAAGTCGGTGACCACTACCGACACGCGTTGGGCCGCACCATCACCGAGGCCGACAACACGCTCTTCTGCGCGATCACCCTCAACACCCAACCCCTGCACCTGAACGCCGACTTCGCCGAAAAGACACCTTACGGGCAGCGCATCGTCAACGGGCTGCTGACGTTGGGCCTGGTGGTGGGCTTGAGCGTGGCCGACCTGACGGAGGGCACCATTGTGGCCAACCTGGGCTACGACAAGGTGCAGCACCCCAACCCGGTGTTTCACGGCGATACACTCTATGCCGAAACGGTGGTGCTTGACAAGCGCGAGTCCGCCACCCGGCCGGATAGGGGCATCGTGCGGCTAAAGCAAAGCGGCCGCAAGCCGGACGGCACGCTGGCCGTGGAGTTCGAGCGCACCGTGATGTTCTACAAGCGAGGCCAGGTATGAGATCCCGCCGCGCGCTCCTGTATATGCCGGGCGACAGCCAGCGCAAGATCGAGAAGGCCGCGAGCCTGGACGTGGACTGTATCTGCATGGACCTGGAAGATGGGGTGGCCCACACTCAGAAAGCCGCCGCGCGCGCCACGATTGTGACGGCCCTGCAGGAACTGGACTTTGGCCGCAGCGAGAAGCTGGTGCGGCTGAATCCCTACGGCTCGGGGATGGAAGCGGAGGACCTGGCTGCCACCGTGGGCCCACGGTGGCGACCAGACGGCTTTGTGCTGCCCAAGGTGGACAGCGCCGAGGCAGTGCAGTGGCTGGATGGGCAACTGGCGGCCGCCGAGCAGGCCCACGGCTGGCCGGCCGGCAGTCTGGTGCTGATCGCCCTCGTGGAAAGCGCCCGGGGCATCCTGAACCTGAAGGAGATTTGCGCCGCTACGCCGCGGCTGCAAGCCTTGATCTTCGGCGGGGAAGACCTGGCGGCCGACATCGGCGCGATCCGCACGCCCGAGGCCTGGGAGGTGTTCTACGCCCGCTCGGCTATCGTCACCCACGCGGCCGCCTTTGGCCAGCAGGCCATCGACATGGTGACCGTGGATTACCAGGATACCGCCAGCCTGAGGCGTGAGGCCCGGCAGGGCGCGACCCTGGGCTACAGCGGCAAGCAGGCCATCCACCCAAACCAGGTGGCGCCCATCCAGGCGGCATTTACACCCAGCGCGGAGGCCGTGGCGCAGGCCCGGAGGATTGTGGACGCCCACACCGCCCATCAGGCGTCGGGCGTGGGTGCGTTTGCGCTGGATGGAAAGATGGTGGATGCGCCAATTGTGAAGGCGGCTCAGCGCGTTTTGGACAGGGTGAATGATGACATTTAGCCACAAGAGGGTTAGCGCGGGTTGAACCCGCTCCCACACTTACCGCGTCCCTCGTCGCGCTTCCTTCCACGTATCCGTCTTGGTCACATCCACCAACGTCCACCACACCCGCAGCCACTCGAACGCCGAGTGCGCCCAGCGCGAGGTTTCGGTCCGGTCGCTGACGCCGCGGGCGAGGCGCTGGCTCACGGTGCGCAGGGGCGGCGCCTGGGTACGGCGCATGACGTCGGCCAGGGACAGGGTCTCGGCAACAGCGCGTACGCCGCCGGGGCTATCGGCGGCAAGGGCACGGACGACCTGCCCCGGGATGGGCGCGGCCAGGGCCTGGACCGCCAGCCGCGCCGCGGCGTAAGCGTAGCCGCTGGCACGCAGGGACCTGGCGCGGGCCACAAAGTCGTCCCAGTCCACGTTGACTTGAGCGGTAAATACCGCCAGGTCGGCCAACTGCACAAACGAGGGCGAGCGCTGGATGAGGTGGTAGGTCAGGTGCACGCACAGGTGCAGCAGGGCATCGGCCGGGCACAGGACCCGAGCGGGCTGCCCCGCCAGCGTGGTGGTCAGGCTGCGTTCCCACATGCCGGGGGTCAGGTCGCAGCGCAGCCCAAACCACGACTCTTCCAGCGACCGGTGCGGCTCGATCATGCGGCTGCCGTCGGCGGAGAGATAGGGGTTGGGCGTGGCGGCGGTCCCGGCGCGCTTGAACGTGCTGGTGTGCTTGGTGATGCCGGGGCCTTCTTCGGCCGATTTTTCCTTGGTGCCATAGCCCAGGCTGTGCAGCACCTCGGCCACCGCGGGCAGGTCATTTGGCCGGAAAAGCAGGTCGATGTCATTCATGGGGCGCAGGCCGGGCGCGGGGTAGACCTGTTCGGCCAGGTAGGCACCCTTGAGGACGATCGGCGGGGACGGCAGCCGCGCCAGCACCTCGGCCAACTGGGCCTGGCGGCCGGTCTGGCGGGCGACCTCGGCCTGGCGGATAAAGCTTAGCTTGGCCTGGGCGCGGGCCGCGGGCAGGCCGCGGCCGGCTTGCTCGAGGCGGTAATGCAGCAGCGGCGCCAGCCCCAGCGCCAGCGCGGTGACGACCAGGTCGTCCAGGTCCACCTGGGCGTGCGCGAGACGCTCCAGGCCGCCGGCCGAGGCACTATCGGCGCGCAGGGCGGCAATGAGATAGGCGAGGGTCGACTGATCCGAAGTCGTTTGAGGCGGCATGGTGCCAAGCCCGTTAAATGGAGCCGGGCCGAAAATCGGCCCGGCCCAAGGTCCTGCAGCGGAGAGGCGCGCCAGGGGAGTTGTCGTGCTGAGACTGCTGTACTACGTTCCTAGCGAGACCGCGCCAGACCGGCGAGGCCGGACACAGCGCGGGTCCCTTCAGCGGCCAGTTGTTTAGTGGCTGCTGAAGGTGACTTGCTTCAAAGAAGCGTGCTTCTTCAGGGTCGGCTTGCTGTAGGTCTTCATGCTGGCTCCTCCTATGGAGTCACGAGCTTGCTTGAGACTTGCAGTGGCCCCAGCGCGCCTCTCCGTGGCAGGACACTGGAAAACTGCCAGAACAGAACTCATTGTAGCCATAAAGCCACAGTATGCAAGGTATAAGCTTATTGTGCCTGATACTGCCGTGTTTTACATACGCCAGGTGGCTTGGGCTGCATTTCAGGCGGGGCGGGCAAAGCGCAGACCGCCCCGGCCGCCCGTGGCCGGGATTACTCAAAAACAACTACCCCGCGGGCCATATCCCCGGCCAGCATATCCTCAAAAGCCTGGTTAATCGCGGAAAGCGGGTAGGTCTGCGACACCAGCGCGCCCAGGTTGAGCTTGCCCGCCATATAAAGATCCAGAATCAGCGGGAAATCTCGGTTGGTGTTGGCCGTGCCGTAGTAGGAGCCCAGCACGGTCTTTTCCTGGCGCACCAGGGTGGCGCCCGAGAAGACGGTCTCCGAGCCCATGGCCGTCAGGCCGACCAGCACAGCCTTGCCGCCCGGGCGCGTCATTTCGACGCAGGCCGATTGCAGGGACGAGAGGCCGACGGCCTCGAATGAAACGTCCGCGCCGCGCCCGTCGGTGGCCCGCCGGACCGCGTCCACCAGGTCGTCCTCGCCCGCCAGGATCACATCGGTGGCGCCCAGGGTCTGGGCGTACTGCAGCTTGCGCGCCGAGCGGTCCACGGCGATGATTTGTTGCGCCCCGGCCAATTGGGCGCCAAGCAAGACGCTGAGGCCGATGCCGCCACAGCCCAACACGACCACACGGTCGCCGGGCTTCACGTCTGCCGTGTAAAGCACCGCCCCCACCCCGGTGGTCACCGCGCAGCCCACCAGGGCCGCCACCGACAGCGGCACGTCGCGCCGGATGACCACGCAACTGGCCTGGGGCACCACGGTGCGCTCGGCGAAGGCCGACAAGCCGGAGTAATGATAAACCGGCCGGCCCTGCCAGCTCAGGCGCGGGGTGCCATCGAGCATGACCCCGGCCCACAGCGGCCCGACGAAGGTGTCGCACAGGTTGGGCTTGCCGCGCAGACAGTAGAAGCAGCGGCCGCAGTTGGGGGCCCAGTTGAGCACCACGTGGTCGCCAACCTGCGCCCGGGTGACGCCCTGGCCGACGGCTTCGACCACGCCCGCGCCTTCGTGGCCGGGCACGACGGGCATGGGGTGACGAGTGGCGCCGGTGAGCAGGTGGTAGTCGCTGTGGCACACGCCGCAGGCCGCCACCCGCACGAGCACTTCCCCGGCGCGGGGTGGATCGAGCGACAGCTTTTCAACTCGCACCGGCTGCCGCACCCCCGTGACCAACGCGGCTTCAATATTCACGCAGGCTCCTTCGATCAAACCGGCCAGGTCTTAAAGACCTGGCCGGTTTTGCTTTGTGGCCCTGGCGGCCAGCGCTTACCGAGTCAAACTGCGATACTTCACGCGATGAGGCGTGTCGGCGGCCTGGCCCAGGCGCTTGCGGCGGTCGGCTTCGTAGTCGGAGTAATTGCCCAGGAACCAGTTGACGGTGCCATCCTCCTCGAAGGCAAGGATGTGCGTGGCGATGCGGTCCAGGAACCAGCGGTCGTGGCTGACGATGATGGCGCAGCCGGCAAAGGCCTCCAGGGCCTCTTCCAGGGCGCGCAGGGTGTTGAGGTCGAGGTCGTTGGTTGGCTCGTCCAACATGAGCACGTTGGCGCCTTCCTTGAGCATCTTGGCCAGCAGCACGCGGTTGCGCTCGCCGCCCGAGAGCGCCCCGACCTTCTTTTGCTGGTCGGAGCCGAGGAAGTTGAAGCTGGCGACGTAAGCGCGCGAGTTCATCTTGCGCTGGCCGAGGGTGATGGTCTCCTGGCCAGCGGAGATTTCTTCCCAGACGTTCTTCTCGCCGTCGAGCGAGTCGCGCGATTGCTCGACATAGGCCAGCTTGACGGTCTCGCCGATGCGGATAGTGCCGGCATCGGGCTTCTCGACGCCGGTGATCATGCGCAGGAGGGTGGTCTTGCCGGCGCCGTTGGGACCGATGACGCCCACCAGGCTGCCGGGCGGCACGTCGAGGTTGACGTCCTCGATCAGCAGCCGTTCGCCAAAGGTCTTGGTGACGCCCTCGGCGCGGATGACGATGTCACCCAAACGCGGCCCCGGCGGGATGTAAATCTCCAGGTTCTCGCGGCGGGCTTCGCTTTCCTGGCTGAGCAGCTTTTCGTAGGCCGTGATGCGGGCCTTGCCCTTGCTCTGGCGGGCCTTGGGCGACATGCGGATCCAGTCGAGCTCGCGCTCGAGCGTCTTCTGGCGCTTGCTGTCGGCCTTCTCCTCCAGCATGAGGCGGGCCTGCTTTTGCTCCAGCCAGGACGTGTAGTTACCCTTCCACGGGATGCCGTGGCCGCGATCCAGCTCGAGAATCCAGCCGGCCACATTGTCGAGGAAATAGCGGTCGTGGGTGACGGCGATGACGGTGCCGCGATAGTCCTGGAGGTGGCGCTCCAGCCACTGGACCGATTCGGCGTCGAGGTGGTTAGTGGGCTCGTCGAGCAGGAGGATATCGGGCTCATTGAGCAGCA
>CAYUYN010000164.1:0-6012 GCA_964449185.1 uncultured Anaerolineales bacterium
GCCCACCGCCGCAAGCGCAGCGCCGCCCACCGCGACCGCGGTGCCGCCCACTGCCGCCGTGCCCCAGGCCGGCGCCACCCGGGTCTCGGACGTGGACGGCATGGTCCAGGTCTACGTGCCTGCCGGCGAGTTTGGCATGGGCAACGATGCCGGCGCGGCCGACCAGCGGCCCATGCACATCGTCTATGTGGATTCGTATTGGATCGACCGCACCGAGGTGACCAATGCGCTGTACGGCGCCTGCGTGGACGCGGGTGACTGCACGGTGCCCTTGTCGCTCGGCTCGATTACGCGGCCCAGCTACTTTGGCAACGCGGCCTTCGCGAACTTTCCGGTGCTGTTCGTCATCTGGCCGCAGGCCCAGGCCTACTGCGAGTGGGCCGGCCGCCGCCTGCCGACCGAGGCCGAATGGGAAAAGGCCGCGCGCGGCGCCGACCTGCGGCTGTACCCCTGGGGCAACCAGGCGCCGGACTCCACGCGGCTGAACTTCCAAGCCTCCAACCTGAAGGACACCGTCGCCGTGGGCCAATACCCCACCAATGCCAGCCCCTACGGCGCGCTCGATATGGCCGGCAACGCCTCCGAGTGGGTCTTCGACTATTATGACCCGGCCTTCTACGCCGTCTCGCCCAGCGAGAACCCGATCGGCCCGGCCCAAACCGGCTGCCCCGGCGGTGACTGTCGCGTGCTGCGCGGCGGCAATTGGAACAGCAAGGACGAGGAGGCCGCCAGCACCTTCCGCCTCTTCTACGGCACCAACGACACGCGCGACGCGTTTACCATCCGCTGCGCGAGCACACCCTAAGAATTAAGGGTATGCGGTGGTCGACAGCGCCGGGCTTTGCCCGGCGCTGTCGACCACCGCATTCATTTTTACTCCAGCCGTGGCGGGCCTTGCTTAAGCCGCGCCAACACCAGCTTCAGCTCCGGCGTCGCCCACTGCGATTCCAGCCACCAGTTCGCCCCGGCCTCGGCCAGCGGCCGCACCACGTCCGCGCCACGGTCGTCCCGGTCCCCGGGCGTGACGCCTTCCATGACGATGTCGAAGGGCGCGCCCGCCGTGCGGTGTTCGTCAATAAACGCCTTCAACGCGCGCAGGTCTTCCGGGGTCATGGTTTCAAACTTGCCGGTCGCCGTCATCTTGTTCGGCAAGACGCCGTCCCAGCGCACTGCGCGCTGGATCGACAGCGGCCGCGGCCAGGCGCCCACCACCCAGATGGGCGGCCGGGGCTGCTGCACCGGCGGCTTGGGCGCGGGGAACGTGGTTGGCGTGATCTGGTAGTGTTTGCCCGCGAAGGCGTAGGGCTGCCCCTGCCACAGGCCGTTGATAATCGCCAGGCCCTCGTCCACAAGCTCGGCGCGCACCTTGCGGTCGGTGGCCTCGCCGAAGTTCTCAAAGCCGGTATCCAGCGCGCCAAGCCCAACGGTCAGGATGGCGCGCCCGTTTGAAAGCTGGTCGAGCGTCGCGATCTCCGCGGCCAGCTTCCACGGGCGCCGGCGCGAGACCGGCGTGATGAGGGTGCCCAGACGCACCCGCTCGGTGCGCACCGCGCACGCGCCCAAGGTCACCCACGGGTCCGTGCCCCACACCGCATCCCACGTAAAGAACGCATCCCACCCCGCGGCCTCGGCCGCCTGCGCCCACTCCACCGCCATGCGCGGATCGCTGCCGGTAAACACAAATCCAAAACGCATAAGAGTTATCCTCCTTTACTGAGATTATAGGCCGCGCCCACGCCTTTTGTGACAGACGACCGCTGCGCGTGACAAACTTTCACCACGAAGACACGAAGGCACGAAGGGCCACGAGGCAAGATGCGCGACAGACCTTTTCATCTCACGGTGCGAGCGAGGCGCGAGACGACAGAGCGTAGGCCGTGCAGCGGTGCCCCCAAACGGAAAGATGGGGCCGGCTACCCCAGGTCACTTGCGACTAATGTAAACTCCACCGGCGTCACCGCCTCACCCGCGGCGAAGCGCCGCAGATATTCCTCCAAGGCCGGGTGGGCGGCCTACCGCACCCGCGCGCCCGTGATGCCATCCTCCAGCACGACGCCCTCAGGCGTCACCGCCCCGGCGCGGAAGCGCGACTGCTCCACCAGCGCCAGGCCAAACGGCGTCACGCGCCGGTCGCGGCCCGCCCTGGCCGCACCTTAATGGAACAATTGAAAACTTTTGGAAAAGTATACTTCTGTACTCACCTTACTCACCGCGTGCTGTCACCTTTGCCGCCACCTGCCGCCTGCCTTCTGCCGCCTGCATCTCGCCCCCAGGCCGAAATGCGCCCGGGGAGGGCAACGCTTGCGCATTTGGCGCTTGCCGCTATAATCTAGGGTGGCTCGGAGAAATCTGAGCTAGCCCTGGCCGCCCCCCCTCGGTCAGGGCTTTTTTTATGCATGAGGATCCGCGGGCCGTGTGGGCAGCCGCTTGAACGGGAAGAGAGGGGGCCTGCGCCCCTCTCCCTGCACTGCGTGATGCGATTGGGCTTAGCGCCCGGCCACGGCTGTCAGCGCCGCGTGAGCCGGCACCCGGCGCCGTGTCGGCCTGAGCGGCTGCGGCCGCCGCGGCCTGCATCGTGGTCGCCAGGATGGTATAGGCCGCCACCCAGGCCGCCTTCACCTCGGGCGTGAAGTCCGGGCCGAGGCCCTGCTCCAGGGTCCACAGCAGCGCGGCGCCCACGGTTTGGTAGTGGCTGGCCTGCACGCCGTAGCCGCCGTGCTTGCGGCCGAGCTGCTGCACGGCCGGCGCCAGTTGGTCCAGGCGCTTCAGACCGCGCACCACCACGGTCAGCATGTGCATCAGCTTCTGCTTCTGCTCGGTGAGGTCGCCCTTGAACATCGGGCGCAGGCTCGGGTCGAGCTCGAACAGGCGCGCGTAGAACAGCAGCGCCGTCTCTTCCGGGTCCACGCTCAGTTTTTCAAATGAGTGCTGCAGCAGCGCGATGTGGTCAAGCTCCATAGGCCGTCCTCGGGGGCTTGGGTGTGATGTGCGCCCCATCAAAAGTGTAGCCATTCCCCGTCCGAAAAGCGTCCGGGATCACGCCGCCAGCGCCAGCGCTACGGCCTGGCTCACCGGCAGCGCCTGCCCCGCCTGGAACTCGGCCTCGTACACGGCTGGTGTCAGGCGGTCGCGGCAAGCGGCCACCGCCTGGTCGTGCTCGGCCTGAAAGGCCTAGTCCAGGGAAAACTTGGTGATGGCCCGCAGTCCCTCGGCCGCGCCAAACAGCCGGGCGGCGCGCGCGGCCAGGCCCTCGCCGGCGGCCAGCCAGGCCAGCCCCTCCAGCCCTTCGGTAATCGCGCCCTGCGAGCCCAATTCCCAAGGCAGGGCCAGCGCTTCCTGGTAGCAGCGCCGGGCGGCCGGGGTTTCGCGCAGGCAGGCGTGGGCGGTGCCCAGGTTGTGCAGGGACTGCGCGATGCCGGGCTTGAGGCCCAGCGCGCGGCGGAGGTCGTGGAGGTGGCGGCGCAGGTTGGCGCGGGCCTCGGCCTCGGGCACGTTGGGCCACAGGGTGAAGGCCAGCGCCTCGCGCGGCAGGGCCTCGGCGCGGTGGAGCAGCAGATAGGCGAAGAGCGACAGGGTCTTGGGGAGCGCGGCGAACTTAAGCGCCTGCTCGGCCTCGAACAGACGCAGATGGCCCAGCAGGTGGATGTGGAGCATGCGGGCCTGGGGGAAAGAGACGACAGACGCCGGACGACGAACGACAGACTTTTAGGGCGTAGTGGCGGGTTTGGCCGTGGCCCTATTTGTATTTGTGCTGGGAAGGGAAACGAGTGAAGGTGTTAGGGCAAGCTGCGCTAGACCCCCTGACCACTAATCACTGACCCCTGACCCCTGACCACTTTCAGGTCCCGCCCCATTCGCCGCCTCGGTGTCGGGCATGACCATTTTGGCCTCGGCCCGGCTGATGAGCGTCTGCAGGTCGGGGCAGGTGTCGTCGAGGGTGGCGCAGCCGGCCAGCAGGCGCACGCTGAGCGGCCCGGCGCGCGTGTCGATCGAGAGGGCGTTGACGCCCTGCTGCAGTCGCTCGGCCACGCGCTGGGCATCGGCTTGGTCGCATTCCAGCAGCAGCACAGCAAACTCGTCGCCGCCGTAGCGGGCCAGCAGGTGGCCTTCGCGCAGCCGCTCGCGGCAGCAGCCGGCCACCGCGCGCAGCAGTTGGTCGCCCACGGCGTGGCCGTACTGCTCGTTATACTGTTTGAAATTCTCTATATCGAGCAGCAGGCCCGACAGCGGCCGCCGGTAGCGCCGCGCGCGCTTGAATTCTTTATCGCCCACTTCGAAGAAATAGCGCTGGTTGTTGACGCCGGTCAGGCTGTCGAGCGCGGCCAGTTGTTCCAGGTGGCGGCGGCGCTCCATGAGCAGCGAGCGCTGGATGGTGAGGGCCGACTGGTGGCTAATGGCCACGGCCAGATGCACATCACGCTCCTCAAAGGGCTTGGTGTCTTCGCCGGCGCGGTAAGCATAGGTGAGGGCCATCACCTCGTCGCCGATGGTGCCGGGCACGCACAGGACGGAGTGGATGTCGGTCCGGGCACTGGGCGCGCGCGGGTAGCGCTTGTCGGTGGCCAGGTCGGCAATCGAGACAACCGCGCGCTGCTCGACGGCCTGGCGGACCACCTCGGCCGGGATGTCGAGCTGGTCGAGCTTCTCGAAGCGGTAGACCGGCAGCACCTCGCAGCGCGCGGCGGCCATGCCCGTCTGCGTCAGCCGGGAGGCTTCGGCCAGGGCGGTGTCGAGGTCCATGATGGTGTTGAGGCGGTTGGCGACTTCGTAGAGCACCAGGGCGTGCTGGTCGACCGAGTGGAGCACCAAGTCGCGCGTGAGGGGTTGAGTGCTGGCCAGGCGCGCGGTGTTGGCCGGGGAGCGCTGGTCGCGCTGGGCCAGCAGCAGGCGGTGCTGGCCGATGCGGATTTGGTCGTCGGGGCGCAGTCGCACGGCCTCGGTGACGCGCTCGCGGTTGACGAAGGTGCCGTTGGTGCTGCCCTGATCGCGCAGGGTCAGGCTGTTTTCGGTGACGTTGTATTCGATCTCGGCGTGCAGGCGCGAGGCGGAATCGTCGACAATGGCAATGTCATTGCCGGGGTGGCGGCCCAGCATGATCTTGCCCGCCTTGAGCACGTATTCGCGCGGCTCGCTCCACGGAGAATGAACGGTGATAATCCACATGTGGCCTGCTCTCGGCCGGGCCAGGCTGCATGCTGCAGTTCCCGGCCAGCCGCCCCCTTTTTCTGTCCCATCCGAGGTAGTGCGCCCGAAAGTAGAGGTAGTTTAGCCATAAGGGGCGAAGTGTCAAGCGGCTGGGTACTATAGGCGCGCCGCTGGGGGGAACGCGCCTACACGAACCAGGCCTTGGCCTTCTGACGCGCGTCGGGCTTGAAGGCCAGGTCCAGCGACCACGGGCCTGCGGGGGTGGGCCGGATGGCGCGCCAGGCGCCGGCCGGGGGCACCGGGTTGCGGCGGTCGAACTGGCCCTGGTAGCGGGCAATCTCCTTGGCCGGCAGGCCCAGCTCGGCCAGCAGCAGGCTCACGCACCCGCCGTGCGTCACCAGCGCCACCGGCTCGCCGCTCAGGCCGGCCTCGCCCGCCTGCACCCACACCGGCCACACCCGCGCCAGCACGTCGGCGGGCTTTTCTTCAGGGCGCAGCTCGGCCAGGCGGTTGTCCAGCTCCACCCGCGCGCCGGCCATCGCCCCGGCAATGGCCGCCGTGCGCGCGCAGCGCTCCAGCGGGCTGTGCAGCAGGTGACGCGCGCCCATATCCCGCAGGAACTCGCCCAACAGGGCGGCTTCCGCCTCGCCTTGCGCCGTCAGCGGCGGGCCGGGCGGCAGGTGATAGGGGAGGTCGGTGCGGCTCCAATCGGGGGTGGCGTGCCGGACGAGATACAGGGTGGGGAAGAAAGAGCGGGTCACCAGGCAGAAGTCTCCATTCAGCGTGTTCGGCCACTCTAACACGGTTGGCCGCGTTTGGGCCCTCCCGGATTTGGCAGGGTGCCGCGGCTGCACCACCCCAAATCCC
>CAYUYN010000164.1:6112-8497 GCA_964449185.1 uncultured Anaerolineales bacterium
CCGGGGCCGCCACCCTGCCAGTCATCCGGCGAAGGGCGGTCAACCTTTACTGGCCGGCGGCCAGGCGGTAGATCAGCCCGGCGCCAAAGTCGGCCACATACAGCGCCCCATCCGGCCCGACAGTGATGTCCAGCGGCCGGTCAAAGCCCGCGGCAAAGTCGTGCACGGTGCCGGCCCACTCAGCGCCGCTCTGCGTGAGCTCAATGCGCTGCACCTGCCGCCCGATGCTGGGGTCACCCGAGTTGGAGCCGTACAGGGTCACAAAGGCGTGGTTGCGCCACTGGGGGAACAAGCCGCCGTTGTAGAAGACCAGGCCGCCAGCCGCGGCATGCGGGGCCAGGGTGGCCACGGGCGGCCGGGTGCCGTCGCAGTCGGGGCCGCGGCCCACGCCCCAGCAGCCCACCCAGCCATAGTCCCCGCCGTCCACGATCAGGTTCAGTTCATCCGGCACGCCGCGGGTGGGCACGTCGCGGCCGTTGTCGGTGGCAAACAGCCGGTCGGTGCCGGGGTAGAAGGCCAAGTCGTAGGGGTTGCGCGTGCCCGAAGCGAACACGCGCAGGCCGCTGCCGTCGCGCTCCATCACCAGGATGCTGGCTTCCATCGCCACGAGGCCCGTCTCGCCCCGGTCGGAGGTCGACCCCTGGCCGATGTACAGCCGCCCGTCCGGCCCAAAGGCCAGCCCGTCCGTCTGGTGGCGCGCGGCCGGCAGGCCCTCCACCAGCGCTTCAGACTGGTCGGCCACGCCGTCGAAGTCCGTGTCGCGCAGGCGGGTGATGCCGCCGCGGTGGCCCACGTACAGGTCGCTGTCGTAGAAGGCCAGGCCCAGCGGCACGCTCAGCCCCGACGCGTACACCACCTGCGTGCCGGGGTCGGCCGCGCCGTCGCCGTCGGCCAGCGCCACCACCAGCCCGGCAAGGGTGGTGACATACAGGCGTCCGTCCGGCCCAAAGGCCAGCGCGGTAGGCGCGGTGAGCCCGCCGGCCCACACCGTGGCGTCGACTCCGTCCGGCACCGTCACATCTGCCGGGGTGCGCGGCGGCGCGGCGACGGCGCGGGCCAGGCCCAAGATGAAGAGCGGGTCAACGCCCAGGATGAAGTAGCTGGCCGCCCAGAGGACGGCCAGCACGGTCAGGACCAGGAACGCGCACCCCCCCACGCCGCGCCAGGGAGAGCGGCGGGCGGGGGTGGGATGAGGGCGGACGGGGGTCACGCGGGTTAGGGCAGCTTGTTGGGGCCCTTGTTCACATACCGCTCATACCAGCGCCGCAGCGTGTTTTCATCGAACTGGCCCAGGTCCAGTTGGTGGCCCCAGGCCAGCGCCACGAGGGGCGTGTCCAGTTCGCCCTCGTAGGGCGAGGCCAGGATCTTGACGCGGTTGTCGCGCGAGTCGCGCGGCGCCTTGTCGATCAGCGCCTGGAACTGCGCCTCCAGCGCCGAGCAGTCGTCGGGGCACTCATACAGGAAGACCACGCCGCCGTGCGCCAGGTTAGAGACAAAGGTGCCCTCGGCCACCGGGTCGGCGCTCACGCCCCAGGGCGCGGCGTCGGCGTAGTGGTTGCCCGAAGACGGCGGGGTGTGGCTGTAGGTGATCGCGGCGCCGGGCGGCACCTCGGCCTGGCTCTCCACCGGGACGGGGACTTCACCGGGCAGGGGGCCGGGGCGCTGGCTGGTGACAAAGAAGGCCACCACGCCGGTTAGAAAGACGCCGACCGTGCCCAGGATAATCACGTTCCACAGCAGCGAGCGCCGCTGCTTCTGCTGGCGCACCTGCTCGCGCTTGCTCTGGCGCGGCGCGCTGGGGTTATAGCGGCTGGGGGCAGCCGACTGTCGTTTGCTCAAAGGGGCCTCCGTACTGGACCAGCGAAAACACCGTCTGGGCCAGAATTATAACATGCAGGCCAGGCCTATTTTAAGATCCCGTGACGCTTGCCGCTCGCTGCCACTGGCTGTATCCTGGCCGCACACGCCCACCCTCTAGCGAGCAAAGGACTTGTATGTCAATTCCAATCGGTATGGTGATTCCGCCCAAGTTAGGGGCGCAGGGGATCGAGACGGTCGCGGCCTGGGCCAAGCAACTGGGACTGGGTGCGATAGACCTGCCTGCGCTCGACCTGCCCAAAGACTTTGCCCTGGCGGCCCAGGCCTGCCGCGCGCACGGCCTGCGCGTGGGCGCGGTGCAGGGCAGCGGCCAGGCGCGGCTGTTGAGCCGGGACGAGCGCCAGCGCGCCGAGGCCGTTGCCCGCCTGCTGAGCCAGGTGCGGGCCATGCCGGCGGCGGGCGCGGAGATCTTGTTCTTGTGCCTGTTTCCCGAGGACCATCGCCAGCTCCTATCCGACTCGCTGGCGATCTTTCGCGAGACGTTCCCCGCCATCGCCGCCGAGTGCG
>CAYUYN010000165.1:0-8495 GCA_964449185.1 uncultured Anaerolineales bacterium
GCGGCGCTGATTGCGAGTTGGTAAATGGAGATTAGAGAGGAGAGATTGGAGATTGGCGACCGCCTCGCCAATCTCCAATCTCGAATCTCTTACCGCACTCGCGGCAGCCCGAGATAGTCCTCAAGCTGTTCAAAGCTCGTAAACCACGCCATGGTGTTCACAAACTGCGCGATGCTCGCACTGCGCCGCCGCAGCAGCCGCACTGCCGTGCCCACCGGGTCGGCGCCGGCCGCGCCGCCGCCGCCGACGGCGTAGGCGCCGTAAAAGGCAAAGTACGCCTGGTTGAGCTTGCGGATCTGGTAGCCGTGATCCCACATGACCACGCGGCGCGCTTCCATATAGGCTTCGGCCTCCTCAAGCTTGCCTTCGGCCAGCATCCGGTCCACGGTCACGCGGGTGGCGTGCATCTCGGCGCGAAAGTCGAAGGCTGGCGCCTGCCCGGCGGCCGCGGGGGCTTCGTCCTTGCGCAGGCGGTTGTCAAACGGCGCTTCCGGGCGCGATAGGTCGGGGTAGTAGCGGTCGATCACCAGCGCGCCCAACTCGTTGCCGATCATCTCGGCGGTGGTCTCGTTCATCGTACGCAGATCGCCCGAAGTGAGATAGTTGAGGCCCAGCGGCCGCAGGGTGAGGTAGTTGTGCAGCCATTCGTGCGCCACCACCGAGGCGATCCAGTTGAGATCACTGCTCTGGGCCACCATGGTGGGGTAAGTGCCGATGCCCCCGAGTGGCACAATCAGGGTTGAGACGTCGAGATCGCCCGCGATGCGGTCTTCAAGCTCGACCAGTTTCTCCAGGGTCAGCTCGCCGTTCACATCCATGTTGGCGTCCTGCCGAATAACGTCACGCGGCGAGACAATGAGGGCGAACGGCAGGGGGGTGATGTGAAACGACACCGGGGGCACCGGCTGCCCGGCGGTGGTCAGGCCCTGCTCGGCGAGGATCACCGAGAGTTGCTCCTGGAGGATGCTCTCGGCCAGCGGCTGCACCTGGCGCAGCGCGTCGCGCAGCTCGGCCTGGCGCAGGCTTAGCTTGGCGGTGGCCGCCGCCTTATCGGTGACGGCCGGGTCGGCGTAGCGCGCCTGGATGTCGCGCTCCACCTGTTCCAGCTCGCGGCGCAGGTCAAAAAAATGCCGGACCGTGTTCGAGCGCACCGCGTCGGTGAGAAAGTGCTGCTCATCCACGCTGGCCTGGCGCAGCTTGCCGCCGGCCGCCGCGAGCGTCCAATCGAGAAAGTCAAACTCCACCGTGCGCACGTGGGCCCGCACCTGGCCGGCGGTGTCGGCGGCCACATAGACGTCGCGCGCCAGAAAGAACGCCAGCACGAGCCCAAACAGGGCCCACGTCACGACCGAAAAAACCAGGTCAAACAGCCACACCAGGCGCGCGCGCATGGGGGCGATCTTATCACATGCTATAATCCTGCCGCCTATGAACTTCCTCGTCACGGGCGCCGCCGGTTTTCTGGGGTCGGCGCTCGCCAATCGTCTGGCCGCCGACGGCCACACCGTGCGCGGGCTGGACGATTTATCGTCCGGCGACCCCGCGCGCCTTTCCCCGCGCGTGCTGTTTACCCGCGGCGATGTCAACGACCGCCCCAAGCTGTGGACGCTGCTGCAAGAGGTGGAATGTGTTTACCACCTGGCCGCGCGCGTCTCGGTGCCCGAGTCGGTGCTGTATCCGCGCGAGTATAATGCCGTCAACGTGGGCGGCACGGTGAGCGTGATGGAAGCCATGCGCGACGCCGGGGTGCGGCGCGTGGTCTTTGCCTCATCGGGCGCGGTGTACGGTGAGCAGGGCACGCAGCCGCTGGACGAAAGCCAGCGCCCGGCCCCCACCAGCCCCTACGCGGTCAGCAAGCTCTCGGCGGAGTTCTACGTTCACACCATTGGCGTGCTGTGGGGGATTGAGACCGTGGCCCTGCGCGTGTTTAACGCCTACGGTCCCGGCCAGCCCTTGCCGGCCTCACACGCGCCCGTCATCCCGCGCTTCCTGCGGCAGGCGCGCAGCGGCGCCTCGCTCGTGATCCACGGCGATGGCTCGCATACGCGCGACTTTATCTACGTGGACGATGTGGTGGAGGCGCTCGTGTCGGCCGCGACCGCCCGCAGCGTGGACCGGCGGGTAATCAACGTGGGCAGCGGCCAGGAGACCAGCATCCGGCAGCTCGCGTACCTGGCCGGCGAGGTGACCGGGCAGCGGGCCGAGCCGATCTTTAGCAAGGCCGAAAGCGGCGGGGTGTCGCGCATGCGCGCCGACCTGCGCCTGGCCGCGGAGAAGCTCAACTTCCAGCCCCGGGTGAGTTTGAGCGAGGGCCTGCGCCTGACGTTGGCGCGCGATCCTCGCTTTTCGAGCGGCAATTAGGAAAGTATGCGGGGCCCGGCCCCACCCTGCTTATCCCCTCGCCTGGGACGCGGCCTGCATGAGGGCGTGGAAGTTCGCTTCGGGAATTTCGGGCCACAGATCGCACCCCGGCCACACGGCGTCGGCCCGAGCCGCCGCGATGGCGCGCACGGTTTCGGCCACGGTCTCGGGCGTCCCCTCGCTGAGCACCCCCACTGGGTCAAAATTTCCAAACAACAGCGGCGCCGGCCCGAGCCGTTGACGCGTGCGCGCGAGGTCGTTGCGGTGATCCAGGTTCAGCGCCGCCGCGCCGCAGGCCGCCAGGTCGTCCACCACGGCGTTGGTATCGCCGCACACGCTCAGCACCACCGGGCCGCGGATTTGCGCCACCAGCCGCGCCACGGCCGGCTTGACGCGGCGCTGAAACACACGCGGCCCCACCACCTGCGGCGACCCGCCCATCTCGTGCACCGTGATAAAATCCGCGCCGGCCTCACGGTAGGCCGCCGCGACGCGCGCCAACAGGTCCCCCAGCAGCGCCAGCCGTGGCGTCAGCACGTCGGGGTCGGTGACGACCTCCATCCACGCCTCAATGCCGTATAACTGCCAGCCCAGCGTGAACGGCCCCGGCACCCAGGCGCCCACCACCACCTGCCGGCCGATTCCCATCTTGAGCCGCCGCAGGGCCTCCACCACCACGGGCAAGCGCCCCGCCGAGGCAACCTCAGACGAGTCGTTCAGAAGCGCTGGGATTGTATCCTTGCTGAGTGGGCCGACCACCAGCGGCGGCCCAAAGCCAACCGTATCACGCTGAAAATCGACCGCCGCTCCCAGCGCTTCGGCCTCCACGCACAGGTCGAAGGGCACCACCGCCGCCTCGTAGCCAAACACCTGGGCGGTGCTCGCCGCGGCCGCCGCCATGCGGCCGGCATCGGCATGCGCTTGGGCATAGACCACGCCCGCGGCCTCCAGCCCCGTGCGGGTGAGGCTGGGCAAGCCGCCAAAGACCGGCAGGCGCGCCAGGCGCCGGCCGCCCAGGAGCGCCAGGATTTCGTCACGCGAGTTGGACATGGTGCTTGGGAATAAGGTAAGCGTCGGGCTACAGGCGCGGCGTCTGGGGCCCATTGGGTACCGGGGCCGCTTGCCGCCGCAGGGCGCGCTCGGGCACGCGCGGGAAGAGCCCGGCGCGCCGGATAATCTCGGCCACCATCTCTTCCTGGCGATAGGCCATCACGTGTACGCCCGCCACACCGGGAATGGCGCGCACCTGCTCGATGATCTCCACGCAGATCTGCATGCCCTCGTCAATCATGCGGTCTTTGGGGGTCTTCCGCAGCCGCTCGATGACGGCGTCGGGGATGACGACCCCCGGCACCTTGCTGCGCATAAACTCGGCCGTCTTGGGTCCCTTGAGCGGCCCAACCCCGGCCAGGATGAAGACCTGCTCGGCCAGGCCCAGGTCCACCACGCGCGCCATGAAGCGGCGGAAGACCTCGACGTCAAAAATGTATTGCGTCTGGATGAACTCGGCGCCGGCGGCGATCTTTTTTCCCAAGCGCTGCGGGCGCCATTCGAGCGGGGGCGCAAAGGGGTTCTCGGCCGCGCCGAGGAAGACCCGCGGCGGCTGCGCCAGCTTGCGGCCGCTGAGGAACTGGCCCTGATCGCGCATGATGGTGATGGTGCGCAGCAGTTGGAGCGAGTCGAAATCGAAGACGCGCTTGGCCTCGGGCTGGTCGCCGGCGGTCACGTCATCGCCGGTCAGACACAGCACGTTCGTGATCCCCAAGGCCGCGGCCCCGAGCAGGTCGCCCTGCTGGGCGATGCGGTTGCGGTCGCGGCACGACATCTGGAACACGGCCTCGTAGCCGGCCCGCGCTAACAGCGCGCAAACGCCCAGGCTGGACATGTGCACATTGGCGCCGGAGGCATCGGTGGCGTTAATGCCATCGGCCACTTCCGCCAGCACCAGCGCGGCGTCGTAGACCGCCTGCGGATCCGCGGTATCGGGCGGGTTGAGCTCGGCCGTCACGGCAAACAGCCCCGCCCGGAGCACACGCTCCAGCCGGCCGCCCCCGCGTAGAGGTCTCTCGAACTTGTTCATTTAACGGATTACTCTTCCACCCCCGCCCATCATCTTCTCTACGGCCGCCACCGCCTCCGCCAGCGCCCCGCGCGGCGCGCCGCCGCCGACGCCGATGAGCTCCTTGGCCTTGCGGGCGGTGGCGCTGGCATCGGGGCAGTAGGCATCGGCGCCGGACATCTCGGCGAAGTGCGCGGTCACCGGCGCGCCGCCGCACATGACCTTGACTTTATCGCGCAGGCCGGCCTTCTTGAGCGCTTCCACGTTGACCTTGAACATGGGCATGGTGGTCGTCAGGAAGGCCGACATGCCCAGCACATCCGGCTGGTGGGTCTGCACGGCCTCCACAAACTTTTCGGGCGCGACGTTGACGCCCAGGTCGATGACCTCAAAGCCCGCGCCTTCGAGCATGATGTTGCACAGGTTTTTGCCGATGTCGTGCACGTCACCCTTGACGGTGCCCATCACGAACTTGCCAATGGCCTTCTCGCCCCTGGCCGCCAGCAGCGGCCGCAGCAGGTTGAGCGCGGCCTGCATGGCCCGCGCCGACATCAGCATCTCGGGCACAAAGAAGTCGCCGACCTCAAAGCGCCGCCCCACCTCCTGTAGCCCCGGCAGCAGGGCCTCGTAGAGCATCTTCACCGGGTCGAGCCCGGTGTCCAGACCGGTCTGGGTCAGGGTCTTTACCTCGGGCGCGCGGCCCAACACCGTGTTGTCGTAGAGGCCCTGAAATACCTCGGCTTGTTCCATGCTCACTCCTCTGCTCGCGCCGATCCACCGGCACGTTGGGATCTGACGCTCCCACCTCGGCGAATAAACCGTACGCGACTCAGCCTTCCGAGTCAAGCGGCGCGAGCAGCTCCGACACGTTGTTGAGCAGCACATCGGCCCACGGGCCAAGCTGCGCGGCCGTGGCCAGCCCCGAGAGCACGCCCACGCCCAGGCAGCCTGCCGCGCGCGCCATCTGCATGTCCACCACGGCGTCGCCCACCATGAGGCACTGCGCCGGCTGGCAGCCCGTCGCCCGGCAGACCTCAAAGACCATCTGCGGCTCGGGCTTGATCGGCACGCCGTCATCGGCGCAGACCAGCACGTCCACGAGGTGCGCCGCGCCGTTAGCGGCCAGTGTGGCCAGGGTGCTGGCGCGGTCGTCACTCGTCGCCACCGCGATCTTGAGCCCCTGCGCTTGCAGCGAACCAAACAGCCAGGCCAGGTCGAACAGGGGCCGCGCCAGGACCACCGGGTCAGGCGCGTGCCAGGCCTCGGCCAGGGCCGCCTGTGCCTGGGCGGCCGGCAAGCCGCGCTCGCGCAGAAACGCGTCGGTGAAAACGCGCATCTCGGCCATGGGCGTCAGCGCCAGCCGGCCGCCCGCGATCACGCTGCGCGCGGCCGGATCGTACTCCATGTACCGAAACAGGTCAGCCGCCAGGGCCAGGCCGGTGGCGGACTCCAGCCGGTCGGCCAGGGTCACCACCCACCCACCCCACATGGCGTTGAAGTCCAGCAGGGTGCCGTCTTTGTCGAAAATGATGGCGCGATAGCGCGCGAGATCAATCATAGCCGCCCATTATGCCTTGAGACGCAGATTTTGCGGATCAAACAGCGGTTTCTGGGTCACGCTGGCCGGGAAACGCTGCCCAAAGTAGTACACCTCCACGCGCGTGCCCTCGCCCGCATGGTCGCGCGGCAGGTAGGCGTACAAGAGGCTCTGGCCCACGCAATAGCCAAAGTTCGCGCTGGTCACGTAGCCCAACACCCGGTCGCCGTCCAGCACCGGCTCCTTGCCCATCACCGCCACCGTGGGGTCATCAAACGTCAGGCAGCACAGCCGGCGCGTGACGTTCTCTTTGTGCTGCCGCAGCGCCTCGCGGCCGATGAAGTCGCCCTTGTTCAGCCGCACCGCAAAGCCCAGACCGGCCTCGTAGGGGTTGTACTCTGTGTGGAGCTCGCTGCCCCACAGCCGGTAGCCCTTCTCCAGCCGCAGCGAGTCAAACGCGCCGCCGCCCACCGCGGCCACGCCCAACGACTGCCCTGCCGACCAAAGCGTGTCCCACAGCGCCAACCCGTATTCGGTGGGCGTGTACAGCTCCCAGCCCAGCTCGCCGGCATAGGAGATGCGCAAGGCCAGCACCGGCACGTGCCCGACGTAGGCCGAGCGCGCCGTCATGTAGGGAAAGGCCGCGTTAGACCAGTCATCCCCGCTCACCGACCGCACCAGGTCGCGGGCGCGCGGCCCCCACACGCCAATGGCGCAGCGGGCGGAGGTCACATCCGCGATGTGGACTAAACCATCCTTGGGCTGGTGGTGGCGCAGCCAGGCCAAGTCGTACATGCCGGTGGAACCGCCGGTCACTACCAAGAAGTGATCGACCCCCAACCGCGTGACGGTCAGGTCGCACTTAATGCCGCCGCGCTCGGTGAGCAGCGCGGTGTAGGTGATGCGCCCGACGGGTTGGTCCATTTGGTTGCTGGTCATCCGCTGCAAAAAGGCCAGCGCGCCCGGCCCGCTGACTTCCAGCTTGGTGAACGCCGTCAGGTCAAAGAGCCCCACCCTCTCACGCGCGGCGCGGTGCTCAGCGCCGACGATGGGCGACCAGAACTGCGCGGCCCAGCCGGAGCGCTCGGGCCAACCCTGTCCCTTCAGCAAAGCCGCGTTGGCCTCGAACCATTGCGGCCGCTCCCAGCCCGCGCCCTCAAAGAACACCGCGCCCAACGCCTCCAGCCGGCTGTGATAGGGCGTCAGCCGCAGCCCGCGCGGCTCGGTCAGGGGCTGGAGCGGGTGCAGGATGTCGTAGACCGCGGCGTACTGCCAATTGGCGCGCGCCCGGATGTAAGCCTGGCCGAGCGCGTGCGCGTGGAAGCGGTTGGCGTCCAGCTCGCGCAGGTCGATGCTCGGCTGCCCATCCGTCAGCCACTCGGCCACGGCCCGGCCCACCCCGCCGGCATGGGTAACCCATACGGCCTCGGCCACCCAGAAGCCGCGCGCGTGCGGCTGCTCGCCGACGATGGAGTTGCCATCGGGCGTGAACGAGAACAGCCCGTTGAAGCGCCGCACCAGCTCGGTGTCCGCGAAACACGGCATGCGGTGCACACCGTCCTGCCAGGACTCCGCGAAATGCTTCTCGGTGAACGGGAAGATCGCGGGATGGTCGTCGTGGGGCAGCTCGTCGGCCGGCACCAGCAGCGGGTCGTGCCGGTAGGTGCCCATGCCGTAGGCCTCGCCCACCTGCCGGAAGTACAGGTCCTTGTCCTGGTAGCGCACCACCGGGTGGCGCAGCTCTACGGTCTCACCCGCCAGCGCCTTGAGCGGCGCGGTGGTCACATACAGATGCTGGCACGGCATCAGCGGGATTTGCACGCCCGCCAGGCGCCCCACCATCGGCCCCCATAGCCCGGCCGCGCACACCACCAAATCGGTGCGGATCGTTCCTTGCGCGGTGTGCACCGCCCGCACGCGCCCCGCGCTCATATCCAGCCCGGTGACCGTCGTGTGCGGCAGAAAGGTCGCGGCGCTGTTGGCTTCGGCGGCCCGCGCCAGGCCTTGCATCAGGCCGACGCCCTTGACGTTGCAGTCGCTCGGCACGTAGAACGCGCCGTACAGGTCGTCCGTGCGCATGATAGGCACCAGGCGCTGCACTTCGTCCGGCCCGATCAGGTGCGCGTCCAGGCCCCAGGCCATGGCATTGCCCAGCTTGCGCTTGAGCTCTTCCCAGCGCTCGGGCGTGTGCGCGATCTCCAGGCTGCCCACCTGAAACGTGGCTTCGGGCACGACATTGAGATACGTCTCAACGGCCCACCTGGCCAGGGTGGTGACCGTTTTGGAATTGTTGTGCTGGAACATCAGCCCCGGCGCGTGCGAGGTCGAGCCGAGGTTGTGGAACAGCGGCCCCTGGTCCACCACCACGATGTCGCGCCAGCCCAGGCGGCTCAGGTGATAGGCCGTGCTGCACCCGACGATGCCGCCGCCGATGATGACGATGCGGGCCTGGTCGATCATGGTGTCTGCGCGCACAACGGGAGCATGGCAGCCACTATAGCCGAAAAGTGGCCGGCGGAAAACTGAGTATACTGCCGC
>CAYUYN010000166.1:0-8416 GCA_964449185.1 uncultured Anaerolineales bacterium
GGCTGGCCTTGGCCATCCTGTCCCGCTGGATCTACGGCATGGCGGCGCTGGCTGGCGCGGCGTATGTCCTCACGCTGCTGCTGCGCCCGGCGCCGGACGGCTCCACGCGGCGCCGTGTCGCCTGGCTGCACGCCCTCGCGGCACTGGCCGTTGCAGGCTTTGTCCTGTCGCCCATTTTGGTGCCCGTTCTGTTGCGCTTTGCTTCGCCCGCCTCGGAAGCCTCGCCGTTTGCCGGCAGCTTCCAGGTTTACACCTGGAACCCGCTCAACGCCCTGCGCCGTGAGTTCGTCACGACTGATGGGGTGCTGAGCTATCGTCTACCAAATGGGCTGTATTACGCGCTGGCGCCGGCGCACCGCTATTACTTCACGCCGCTGCTGGCCGGCTGGCTGCTGCCGGGTCTGTGGACGGCGCTGCGCGGCGGGCGCCGCGCCCTCTGGTGGCTCATGGCCTGGGCGGGCCTCGTCTTTGCCTTTCACGCCGGCGCGCCGTGGCAGAATTTTCGCTTTACCCTGGCCTTTCTGCCGCCCCTGGCGGTGCTGGCCGCGGTCGGGTTGGAGACCGTGCTGGGCTGGCTGGCCGCGCGCCGGTTGACCCGTTGGCGTTGGCTGGTGTGGTGTATGTTCGGCCTGGGCCTGGCCGCCATGCTGGCCGGCGGCGTGCAGTTGACCCAAGGCTTTGTCACGCGCAAGCAGGGCGACCTGCGCACGGTCGCCCAGGTCGAGGCGCTGCTGCCGCCCGAGGCCCGGCTGCTGACGTTCAACCAAACCTTCACCTTTCAGCACTACAGCGATCTCGAGACGCTTGAGCTGTACTATCTGGCAGCGGGCGACCTGCCCGCGCTGTTGGCCGATGACCGGCCGACCTTCGTGCTCGTCGATGCGCAGAACCTCGAGACCCAATGGCGCGACGAGCCGCTTGGCGCGACGTACCGTTGGCTGCGCGATGTGCGGGGGCTGGAATCGGTGGCGCAGTTTGGTGATCTCACTCTGTTTCGTGTTAGCGAGACCTCCGAGGTCTTAAAGACCTCGGAGGTCGAGCGGGTATGAAAATCGCCCTCATCGTTCCCGGCTTCTCGTCGCACGAACGGGACTGGTGCATCCCGGTCCTGCTCGACTACGTGCGCGCGCTCAGCCGCCTGGATGAGGTGCATGTCTTCACCTTGCGCTGGCCGGAGCGCAGCGCGCGCTACACCGTCTTTGGCGCCGAGGTGCGCGCCCTGGGCGGCCGGCCCCGCCTCGGCCCACGCGTGCTGGGCCTATGGGCGCGCGCGGTCGGCGCCATCACCGCTGAGCACCGCCGCGGGCCGTTTGATGTGCTCCATGCCTTTTGGGCCGATGAGCCGGGGTGGGTGGCGAGCATGGCCGGCGCGCGGCTGCGGCGGCCGGTGCTGTTGAGCCTGGCCGGGGGTGAACTGGTGGGCCTGCCCGACATCCACTACGGCCTCCAAATCCTGCCGGGGCGCCGCGCCTTCGTGCGCTGGCTCATGCGGCGCGCCGCCCTGGTCACCGGCGGTTCGGACTACCTGTTGGGGCTGGCGCGGGCGCATTTGCCAAGCAGCCAACAGCACCGCCTCAGGCGCGCGTCCCTCGGCGTGGACCTGAGCCGTTTCACGCCGGGCGCGGCGCCGGCCAACGGCCATACCCTCGGCCTCAACGTCGGCGCGCTCTACCCGGTCAAGGACCAGGCGCTGCTGCTGCGGGCACTCGCGCGGCTGCCTGGGCACATTGGCGTACGCATCGCCGGTGAGGGTCCGCTGCTCGCGCCCCTGCAAGGCCTCGCGGCCGGGTTGGGCCTGGCCGAGCGGGTACAGTTCCTCGGGCCGGTGGATCACGGCGCCCTGCCGGCCGTCTACGCGGCCGCGGATGTCTTTGTACAGACCTCGCGGCACGAGGCGCAGGGCATGGCCTTGCTGGAGGCGGCCGCGTGCGGCGTGCCGGCCGTGGGCACCCCCGTGGGCGTGCTGCCCGAGCTGGGCCTGCCGGCAGCCGATGAGTCCGCGCTGGCGGAGACTCTCGGCGCGCTGTTGGCCGACTCGGCGCGTCGGATCGCGTTAGGGCAGGCCGCCCGCCAACGCGCGGCGGACGAGTTCTCGCTGGAGGGGGCGATGGAGCGCTTTCGCGCGTTGTACGCGGAAGTGGCGTGAGAAAGATGCACTGGCGGCCGATTTTCGTACCGCTTGGCAGGCCCCTTAGCGCGCGGCTCGGCCGCGTTATAATGAATTCCTTATGCACCTCTGTGTGGTTTCGCCTTTTCCGCCGGAGTTGACCGGCGTTGGACAATATGGCTGGAACGTCGTGCAGGGGCTGGCCCGTACTGGCGGCTTCAGCGCCATTACGGTCCTGGCCCAGCAAGTGCCTGACTCAGACGCCACCCCCGCGGCCCAGGACCTGCCGCCCGGCCTGGTGCGCACCCGCCGCGCGTGGTCGCGGGATGATTTGCTGGCCGGGGCGCGGTTGGCGCGCCAGGTGTATGCCGAGCGGCCGGACGTGGTCTGGTTCAACCTGGGCTACACCGTCTTTGGCGCTTCGCGCCCGGTGAATTTTCTCGGGCTGCTGGCGCCGTTCATCGCGCGCCGCCTGGGCGTGCCGCTGGTCATCACCCTGCACCAGATCTTCGAGGCCACGCCGCCCAACAGCATTGGCGCCAAGAATGGCCACCTGACCGCGCTGGGCGCGCGCACGGCCACGCATCTGCTGCTGCGGGCCGGCGCGGTGTGCGTCACGCTCGGCCGCTACAAGACCGCGCTGCAAACGCACTACCAGGGCACCGGCAGCGTCCACCACATTCCTCACGGCGCCTACGTCTCTCCCGAGCTGCTGTCGCACCCCGGCACCCCGCCCGAGGACATTTTGTTCTTTGGCTCGCTGGCGCCGTTCAAAGGGCTGCCCGTCCTGTTGGAGGCCTACGAGCGCCTCAAGCGCCGCCGTCCCCAGGTGACGCTCACCATTGCTGGCAGCGACCACCCGCGCTTCCCCGGCTACCTGGACACGCTGCGCGGCGCGGCCCTGGCGCGCAATGGTTCCGGGCCGACAGGAGTGCGCTGGCTGGGCGCGCTGCCGGAGACCGAGCTGCGCGGCCTGTTCGCCCAGGCGCGCGTGGTGGCCTTGCCCTACCTGGCGACCACGGGCGCCTCTTCGGTGCTCTATCGGGCCGCAGCGTATGGCCGGCCGGTCGTCGCCAGCGATCTGAGTGACCTGCGCGCCGCCACAGAAGAAGAACAGCTCGCCATCGACTACGTGCCGCCCTCCGACCCGGCGGCGCTGGCGCAGGCGCTGGAGGCACTCCTGGCCGACCCGCAGCGGCAGGCGGTCATCGCCAACCGCAACCTGGCCGCCATGCGCCGCATGACCCTCGAGCACACCTGTGCGCGCTACCTGGACCTGTTCCAGCAGGCGCGGGCGTAAGCCGCACGCGGCGGCCGGCTCCGCTGCCCATGAACATCTTCCCCCGGCTGACGCGCCTCTCCGCCCGCCAACTGGCCGGCCTGTCCCTGCTGTACAACCTGCCGTTCGCGCTGCTCAAAATCCACCGCGGCGCCTTCGATACCTATATCCACATCTTTTTGGCCGATCACTACCGGCGCTCCTGGTTCGACCTGTGGGAGCCGCGCTGGTACATGGGCTTTTCGGTCGCCTCGTACCCGCCGTTGGTGCATCAGCTCATCGCCCTGCTGTCCTGGCCCACCGGGGTCGCGCTGCGCTGGATCCAGCCGGGCAGCGAGCCCTTCCGCGGCGCGTGGCGTTGGCAGAGCGAAGAAGCCGCCTACGTGCTGGTGCTGCTGGGCGTGCTGGTGCTGATCCCGCTGGCCGTGCGCGCCTTCGCCCGCCTCTTCGTTGGGCCGCGCGCGGCCAACCTCGCCGGCCTGCTGGCGGTGGTGGCGCCCGGTCTCAGCCTGGTGCTGTGGTCCTTTGGCCAACTCCCCTCGGTGATGGCCACGGGCTTCATCCTGTTGGCGATGACGCGCGGGCACCGTTACTTGCCCGGCGGCCGGCCGCGCCATCTCTGGCAAGCGGTCACTCTCGCGGCGGTGGCGGCGGCCACGCATCATGGCGTTTTTCTGTTTGTGCCGTTTGCTGGAGCGGCGGCGGTGGCGCAGGTGTTGATGAGGCGCAGAGGGGCGGGGGGCCTCGGGAACAAGGGGGTCGCGGTGCAGGGGAGAGAGGGCCTGCGGCGCCTCTTGGCCCGGCTATTGGCCTGGATTAGCCTCTCGGCGCTCGCGGTTGCGGTCGTTCTCTGGCCCCTGCTCCAGTGGAGCCGTGGGCAGACCCTCCAGGTGCCCATCGACCACCTCAGCCGTCACAACCTGCTGCACGATTTTAAGGCCACCATCTTTTTCTTCTGGCCGGTCTACGGCCCGCTGCTGCTGGTCTTGCCGTGGGTGGTCTGGGCGGCCGTGCGGGTGCGGCGGCTACGGCTCTTGGCGCCGGCGGCTTTGGCACTGGTGCTGTTGGTGATGGGCCTGGGCGGCACCACGCCCTTGCCGCAGCTGCTGTATGGCGCGGGCTGGGAGTGGCTGACCTACGAACGCTTTGGGTTTTGGGCGGCCCTGGCCCTGCTGCCCCTGGCCGCGGCCGCGCTGGTGCTGGTGGCGCGCCGCGAGCCCTGGGTGGCGGGACTGTTTCTGGGCGCCATGCTGATCGTGTCGATCCTGGCCGGCGGCTTGGCCACCCTGTCCAAGGCGCAGCCACCCGCCGTGGACCTGGGGGCCATCGCGCGCTTCCTCGACCAGCCCGAGCAGCAGCCCTACCGCTATTTCACCCTGGGCTTTGGCGACCAATTGGCCAAGCTCTCGGCGCTCACGTCGAACGGCACGCCCGACGGCACGTACCACACGGCGCGCGGCTTGCCCGAGCTGCGCAGCAGTGGGCTGGGGCCGGTGGACAGCGTGATGTGGTCGCACACCGCGGCCGCCGCCGGTCCCTTCCTGGCCAAGGCCCAACGCTACGGCGCGCGCTGGGCCTTTGTCAACCACCCCGACTACCCTCCGGTCCTTACGGCTGCCGGTTGGACCTATCGTTTCGACATTGGCCCGGTCCAGGCCTGGGAGAAGGAGGGCGTCACCCCCGTGCCCGCGGTGGCGCCGCCGGGCCTCAACCGCTCGCCGGCCGCGTGGTGGTGGGGGCTGGTCCCGCTGGCGGTACTGGCGCTGGCAACGTTTACCCTCGTGGCGGACCGGCCGTGGACGGCGTGGCGCGCGACCTGGACCCGGGCGCGTCTGCTGGAGACGCTGCGAACGCTGCGGCTGTGCGCCTGGGGGCTGACCATTGCTTTACTGACCCTGTGGTGGTACCACGCCTATTATCAGGGCGCCACGCCGTGGGTCTACTTTGTGTATCAAAGCGCGCTGGTTTTCGCCAGCGATGTCATGGCCGCTCTCACCGTGCTGCTGTGGCTTGCGGAGCGCGTTCTGCGCGGGGAGCGTTTGCGCCTGGGGCCAGTGAGCGTTCTGGTGGGGGGGCTGGGCCTTATCGCCGCCAGCGCGCTTTCGCTCCAGGACACGGTGAATGTCCGGCTGACCCTGGCCCTGCTGGGTCACCTGTGGCTGCTCGCGGCCTGGTATGTGATGCTGGTCAACGATCCACCCACGCCGCGCGTGGCCGGCGGGATTCTACTGGGTGTCATGGGGACACAGGCCGTAGTGGCCCTGGCGCAGGCCGCCACCCAGACCACGGCCTGGCTCGGCGGGCTGCACCTCACGTGGCCGGGCGCGCTCATTCCAGAGACCTCGGGCGCCAGCGTGGTGCAGACAGCGGGGGGTGGGCGCTGGCTGCGCGCCTATGGGACCCTGTCTCATCCCAACATCCTGGGCGGCTACCTGATCCTTGGCCTGGGTGCGGCGCTCGAGCGGTTCCGCGCCACGCGTGGGCGCCTCTGGCTGGGCGTGGCCTGGCTGCTTACCGCCGCCCTGCTGCTGACGTTTTCACGGTCGGCCTGGATCGGCGCGGGCGTGATGCTGGCCGTGGCCTTCTGGCTCTTAGGTTATCGCCGCCCGATCGATTGGCGGCGGGTCAGCCGGTGGGCCGCCGCGGGGCTGGGCGCCCTCACCCTGCTCAGCCTGCCGCTGGCGCCGCTGCTGCTGGCGCGCGTGAACCTGGGCACACAGCCCCTGCGTCTGGAGCAGCGCTCGCTGGATGACCGCGCGCGCCTCGCGTTGGCGGCCGCGCAGATGCTGGCCGACCGGCCGCACGCCGGGGTGGGCGGCGGGGCCTTTGTGGTGCGGCTGTATCAAGTGGCGGGGGTGGACCTGCCCTTGGAGCCGGCCCACAACGTGCCGCTGCTGATAGCGGCGGAGTTGGGCGTGCCCGGGGTTGTGGCGCTGGCCGTCTTGGCGGCAGCGATCAGCCGGCGGCTGTGGCGCCGGCGACGGGCCGGGTCCGTGGCTTCGGCCGAGCTATGGATGGCGGCGGTACTGGTGGGGGTGTTGGTCACCGGGCTGTTCGACCACTACTGGTGGACCATGCCGCCGGCGCGCATGGCGCTGGTGACCGTGCTGGGGTTATGGGTGGGGTGGGGCCAGGCTAGGCCGCTGCGAACCCCAGCGCGTGGAGAAACCGCTCCACCCGCTGCACAAAGCGCTGGGCGGCCTCGAGGCTAACGCGCACAAAGTCGGCGTTGACCAGCGAGTTCAGGTCATAGTCGCTCAAGTGGTGGCGCTTCATGGCCTCTTCGTAGTCGTACAGATACGAGGCCTCGATGGCGCCCGTCTTGACGAAGGTCTCGCGGAACAAGGCCAGCACGCCCGGGTGCCGGCTGAACTGGCGTCCCTCGGTGGCCAGCGCCGCATTGGCCGCGTAGAAAATGGCATAGTAGGCGCGGTTGGCCACCACCAGGTAATCGCTGCCCTGCAAGAACTGCGATTCGGCCGTGCGCAGCGCCTGCCACGCGCTGGCCAGGTAGGCCTCTACTTCGGGCCGGTGGTTGGGCGCCCCGCCGCCGTTTGGCCCGCCTTCATCCATGGCGCCCACCGCCAGCGCATCCAGCAGGTGCGGCGAGCGCAGCATGACCATGCCGTCGCGCTGCACGTTCTGCCAAAAGGCCGCGCGCCGCCGCGCAAAGTCGGCCCAGCGCTCGCGGCTGAACGACAGGGTATTGAGCAGCGCGTCGTGCTCCAGGCCCAGCGCCGCGGTGAGCGTGCTCAGCCGCTTGTCCATGTCGCGCGGCTCCCCATCCGTCACCACCAGAAAATCGATGTCCGACCCCGACCGGTCGTCGCCGCGCGCCTTGGAGCCAAACAGCACCAGCAGCAGCAGGCGGCCGTCCAGGTCGCGCCGCAGCGCGTCCACAAACGCTTCGACGGCCCGGCGCTCATTGGGTTGGAGACGGGAAAGGCTCGGTGCCTGCATGCTGATCGGTGCCCTGGTGAGCGCCGCAGTATAGCCGCTGAGCACGGCGGGGACAAATGCGGAAGACGGAGGTTGGAAGTCGGAAGTTAGAAAGACGGAGACATCCCCAGTACAAAGGCACGCAGCCTTATGCGCGCCAGGCTGCGTGCCTTTGCGTCTGCGTGGTGAAGAACTGAGAGGGGCTACTCGCTGAACTGGTCGTTCAGGTCGCTGGCGACCTCGTGCCGAAAGATCTTGCCCTGGCGGTTCTCCAGCTCGTCCACCAGTTTTTCGACCCAACTGTGCTCGATAAGGGTCACCAGCGCCGAGCTGTTGGCCGGCATGCTGGCGCGCAGGTCGGCGAGCTGGTCGTCGGAGAAGCCCATGTCTACCACGGAGGCCGTGATGCCGCCGGTCGCCGCGCCCACCAGGGCGCCCGCGACCGCGCCGGCCGGGCCAGCCAACAGGCCAATGAGCCCGCCCGTGATGGCTCCAAACAGGGCGCCCTTGCCGGCCTTGACGTCTTCGGTCTCGTCCACGTGAACGCGGCCCTTCTCATCCTTGACGATCACGGCCGCGTTCTTAATCTGGAAATTCCCGTCGCGGCCGATTTTCTTCAGGTCATCGAGAACCTGCCGCGCCTGCTTGGGGTCGTTGTAGACCGAAACAATGAGCTCCAAAGGAGCGTCCATGGTTGATCCTTTCTCCGAATGGCCGGTACGCGGCGAACTCGCTCGTACACGGTGGGCTTGACTTTCACCATAGCACGCGTGCGTACCGTCCCTTATCGGCGCGGGGCGTATTTCGCTGTCAGGCCTCGTCCTACACAGACCGGGTTGAGGAAAAGCAACAGGCCCGGCCTGCTTAAAATTCGTCTGGTGCCCCCGCGGTGACTCGAACACCGGCATCTACCTCCGGAGGGTAGCGCTCTATCCACTGAGCTACGGGGGCTAATGGCGCGATTCTACCACAAGCTGTGTGTCAATTACCGCGGCGACGCGGCCCGGGGGCGCATTGCAGCTTAGGGGCGAGTTGGCGCGAGCCGCCTTATAAGGCCCGACGACGGACGACCGACGACAGACCTTTTCATC